>CAKUEZ010000086.1 GCA_934646965.1 uncultured Collinsella sp.
CCTCAAGCATATCCTCGATGATCTCTTCAGACATAACGTACTCCAAAAGTTAGGTACCTAAATAAGATTGATATCCCACTACTTCTTCTTGTGCGGGCGCGGCTTCTTCTCGCGACGGGTAACCTCGACCTGCAGCGGAGCATTCTTGAGGCGCTCCTCCTCATCGGCCTTGGCCTTGTCGATAACCTTCTGCGTCACGAAGATCTGCTGAATAACCTGCCAGGCAGAAGACACATCGTAGTACAGCAGAACACCGACGGGAAGGCTCCAGCCCATCCAAAGCATCATGACGGTCATGACGACGGCCATCATACGCATGCTCTGGGCCTGCTGACCGGTCTGATTGCGCGACATATAAAGCTGCGGAATCAGGGTCAGGACGGCGAACAGGATCAGGCAGACCAACGCGGGCAGCGCGACCATAAAGCCATCGGCAAAGGAAGCGCTCGGCGTGGTGGTAAGGTCGGGCAGGATGTTAAAGAACGAGAACGTACCCTCGTCAAAGTACTGCGGCAGGTTGCGCAGCAGCGTAAACAGCGCAAACAGGACAGGCATCTGGATCAACAGCGGCAGACAACCGGCCATGGGGTTGAACTTGTTCTCGCTGTAGAACTTCTGCATCTCCTCGGCCTGACGCTGGGGGTCGTCGGCGTAGCGCTCCTGGATCTCGAGCATCTTGGGCTGCAGCACCTGCATGCGGGCCGTCGACTTGGTCGACTTAAGCATAAGCGGCGTCAGCAGCAGACGGATGATGACCACCAGGATGATGATGGACAGGCCCCAGTCGACCGCAAAGGTCTGGATGAGCTTGAGCAGCTCGAAAAGGATGTTAACGATCCAATCCCACATGTAAGTTTTCCTCCGATAGCGAGTGCCCGCTAAGGCACAGGGTCATAACCGCCGACGTGCAGGGGATTGCAGCGAGCGATGCGCATCACGGCAAGCCAGCAGCCTCTCAAAACACCGTACTTCTCAATCGCCTGGACGGCGTATTGCGAGCACGTTGGGTAATAAATGCAGGCGTCAGGTAATAAGGGCGAAATAACCTGTTGATATATGCGAATAGGAGCGATGGCAACACGTCGCAAAACGTGATTGCTCATCGCTCCTCCCCGGCAACGCCGGCGCGTTTCATAAGCGAACGCAATGCCTTGTCCATCTCCCAAGGCGAGGAAACCCTCGTCTTGGGAGTCGCAAACAAGATGATGTCATAACCCGCAACGGGAAATCCGCAGCTACGGGCGGCCTCGCGCATCACACGCTTAGATCGGTTGCGCACGACAGCACAACCGAGTCGTTTAGCACCAACGAAGGCGACCCTTCCGGAGTCGCCTTCGCCAACCGATTCACATATGGTCATTCGAATCAGAGGGTGATTGAAACGACGCCCCTGACTGAACACATGCTCGAAATCTTGCCGAGACTTAATAGTCTTCATGCGAGATGTGTGTATCGCTGCTAGACAGTGAGACGCTTGCGGCCCTTGGCGCGACGACGGGCGAGCACGGCACGACCACCCTTAGTGGCCATACGGGCACGGAAGCCATGGGTCTTGGCACGCTTACGCTTATTAGGCTGATACGTACGCTTCATCTTAAGTTCCTCCTGCTGCATTTCGAGTGTCCGCGGGGACGCGGACGCAGATATAGACACGTGAGCTTGAAGATTGTAGGGAAATCAATGTTCGAATGTCAAGAAATCAAAGGTAAAACGTTGCAAAGTGTACACGGTTCCCCCATAAGCCAACCGGCTTTCGAGGCATGTAAAACACTTTTCACGATATTTCATCGAGTTTTCAACAGGTCATGTTGGCAATGTTGAGAACTTTTCGCCCGATTTCCAAAGTTTTCAACAGGTTTTGAAAAGTTGTCGAAAGATGAGAAACATTGCAAGCTGAGCTACTATTTGTTCGAAACCTTTTGAACGATTGCGAGCAGCATGTCAGACGACTTCTACACCATGGTTGATTCGGGAGACCCGGCGCCCGATAACGAGCACATCACCGGCGTGCGCGAAGAGCGCGGCGAGGGCGACGCACCCGTCAAAAAGGCAGAGGGAGCCATGTATGCGGCGCGCATCGCTGTCTACGATGACATGCTGTCGACGCCGCGCGTGATCGTTATCGAGCCGCAAGATGTCCGCACCTACCTGGAGGAGACGACCAACACCGTCTACCAATGCATGAAGGAGCAGGGCGGGCACATCTCGCTGATGGTGATCCGCGAGATTGTGGAAAACTTCATTCACGCGCACTTCGCAGAGCCAATTATCTCCATCCTGGATGGAGGCGACACTATTCGCTTTGCCGACCAAGGCCCGGGCATCGATGACAAAGAGCGTGCCTTCGACTTTGGCGTAACCAGCGCAAATAGCAGCATGAAACGATATATCCGCGGAACCGGAGCCGGTTTTCCCATGGTGCAGGAGTACCTGGAGAATGCCGGTGGCGCGGTATCAATCGAGGACAATATGGGCAACGGCACCGTGGTGACCGTAAGCCTCAACCCCAAACGCGTGCAGGAGATCGAACGCGCCGGCGGTCGCGGAGCTGCCGTACGCCCCGAGACGGAGCAGCCGTCATATCCCCTACCTGGAACTTTCACGCAGAAGCCCGGGTCCTTCCCCATGCAGGAAGCCATGGAGCCGCCCGCGGCAATGGCGCATAACACGCCGCAGCCCGTACCCGCGTCAGACCCCGACCCAAGCATCATGCAGCAAGCGGCGGGGACACCGAACATCCAGCAAATGGGCTACCAACCATACCCGCAGGGATATCCCGCCCAATATATGCCGCAGCAGGGGTACGCCCAGCCGTATCCGCAGCCGTACCCGCAGGGATATCCACAGCCGTATCAACAGATGCCCCAGGCGCAGTACAACCCCTGGCCCCAACAGATGCCGCAGCAGCCTTATCAACCGTGGCCGCAAAGTTTTCAACAGCAGATGCCGCCGATGCAGAGTTCTCAACAACCGGCAGCTCAAATGATGTATCCTAATGCGGCTCAACATTATTCCCAGCCGCCGGCGGACACATATGTGAGCGAGCGCGGCAAGCAAGCGCTGGGCTATCTAGCTCAAAACGAAGCATGCGGAGCAACCGACTTGGCGCGGGCCCTTGGAAGCTCGGCGCCCACCTGGTCGCGCACACTCAACGACCTGGCGCAAGTTGGCTTGGTGATTAAACACGGCCAGAAATATCATCTGACCGAGCTCGGCAGAGACCGCATGCAGACGCAGGGTTAAGGAACGGGAGAGACAGTGGACGAGGAAGCAAGCATCATCCTGGGAGACGCCATCGCCTTTTGCCAGCGCGACGGCCAAGATGCGCGCCTCATCAACATGCTGGGGCAATCGCGTGCCGTGAGCCTGACCGAAGACACTTTGACGATCGAGGCCCCCTCACGTTTTGCCATCGCCCAGCTCAAAAAACATCAGCCGACCATCGAGGCATATCTGGAAGAGATCGCCTTTGCGCCGATTGCCCTCAGCATCGTGGCACCGCAAGGAGCCGCAACGGACAATGCTGCGCCGGTCGCACCCGCCGCTCCCCCGATGACAGCAGCGGCGGCGACCGCCGCCCCGATCTCTGAATCCCAAATCGGCGATGTTTCCCGTGAAACCATGGCCGCATCACCGATTCCGTCTTCAAGCGCACCGGCAGCCACACACATGCCCATCGCGCACGACACGACGCCGGGCGAGGAATCGGGCATCGCGATCAAAAACACGCTTTCGGCCGATGATTTCCGCCGCATGATGAACCAGATGAATGGCGGCGCGCCGACAAAGAGCGCGCCCCGCGCCACAGCGTCGACTACGGCGGTTGCCGTGCCTGCAGCCGTAACCGAGCAAAACGCCGACGGTGCGCCTCTCGCGGCAAACTCAAAATTCACCTTTGAGAACTTTGTCTATGGCCCCGAAAACAGTCATGCCTATCGCTCGGCGCTCAAGTTTGCCGCGCTGGCGGACGAGCGTGGCACGTGCACGTCGCTGTTCATCTACGGAAAATCGGGGCTGGGCAAGACCCACCTGCTGCTCGCCATCAAAAACGAGCTCGCCGAAAAGTCGCCCGAAATCAAGGTCAAGTACGCCAACTCACAGGCATACCTCGATGACCTGATGACGGAATTCGACCGTCAAAAGAAGAGCAACGCGCCCATCATGCAGGCATATCACGGTGTTGACGTGCTCATCATCGACGACATCCAAAACATTATTGGCAAGCGCGCGAGCGTGGATTACTTTTTCCAGCTCATGGACGAGTTCATCCGCAACAACAAAAAGGTCGTGATCGCAGCCGATCGCGCACCCAAAGACTTGAGCATGGACGAGCGCCTGACTAGCCGCTTTAACGCCGGTATGCTCTGCCTGGTTGCAGAACCCAGCTACGAGATGAAATACAAGATCTTGCAGCGCTATTACGAGAACACCATCGCCGCCGCGCCCGAGGCGGGCGATGATTCGCTGCTGGCAGCCTACGGGGGCGACGGCGGACACCTGACCGACGAGCACTTTAAACACATGGCCGAGGTCTCGGGCACCAACATCCGCGAGCTCGAGAGCTTCTGCGAGCGCTGCGCCGGCGAAGCGGGCGACCGCGAACGCGAAGGCGGGGAGCTCACCTTTGACGATATCGACACCATCGCCAGCCAGTACTTTGACACATCGGCCAAAAAGATCAACGTTCAGACGGTCCAGTCCGTCATCGAGGAGCAGTACGGTGTAACGCATGAGGAGCTCATCGGCCCGCGCCGAAACGCCAATATCGCCAAGGCGCGTCACATAGCCATCTATCTGGCGATTGAGATGTGCGAGATGACGACCACGGCGGTGGGTGCCGAATTTGGCAACCGCAACCACTCGACCGTCAGTACGAGCTACAAAAAAGTCCAGAAGATGATCCAGGAAGACAGAACAGTCACCGAGGACCTCAAGTCGCTGCGAGACAAAATTACACTGCGCTCGTAGGGAAATAGAGACACCTGTTGAAAACTTGTCGAAACCACGGGCATAAGGTGTCTAAAACCCAACCCGCGGTGATGAAAAGTTTTGCGCAGGTTTTGAACGTGGAAAACCACCCCTGTTGCACACAGGTTATTGTCGATTCTCTTTCTGGGTCTGACCTGCGTCTTTGGGAGTAATCAACAGTTTCGTCAGTGCTATTACTATTATTAAGATATTTATATCTATAGAAAGGTATTAAAAGATGAAGTTCACCGTCAGCCAGAGCTCGCTTACACAAGCTATCGGCGTCGTAATGAAGGGAGTCGCTTCGGCATCCACCCTTCCCATCCTTTCGGGCGTACTCGTTAAGGCGCAGGACGGCATCTTGGAATTCCAGACCTCTAACTACACCATCTCGATTCGTCATCGCATCGCGGCACATGTCGAAGAAGAGGGCGAGATGGTTATCCCCTGCAAGATGCTCTCCAACATTACCAAGACGCTCCCCGACGCTCCGGTCACCTTTGAGCTGTCTGAGCGCCAGGTGCTGATTGGGTGCGAAAAGAGCTCTTTTCGCCTCAACACGCTCGACGCCAACGACTTCCCCGAGTTTCCGGCCTATGCCATCGAGAGCGCCGTTGAGCTTCCGACCGACGTCCTGTCCGAAATGGTCGGCCGCGTGTGGCGCGTCACCTCGACCGACAAGGCCCGCCCCATCCTGGGCGGCGTGCACATGAAGGTCGAGAACAACACCGTGCGCCTGGTGGCGACCGACTCCTTCCGTCTGGCCGTATGCGATACGCAGGTTGAGACCTCGACCCTCGAGGGCTCCTTTGAGCTTAACGTTCCCGCCGACGCCTTCAACGACGCTCTGAGCATTATGGCCAGCCAGGCCACCATCATGATCGGTGCCACCGACACCCAGGTCGTCTTTGAGGCCGGCAACACCACCTACGTGTCGCGCCGCATCGAGGGCGTATACCCCAACTACAAGCAGCTCATCCCCGATTCGTGCGTGACGAGCGTCAAGATCGACGTGGCGGCCTTCAACGCCGCCCTCAAGCGCGTGGCGGTTATTGCCAGCGCCAATCCCGCCGTCAAGTTCGAGATCGATGTCGAGAACGGCCAGATGGGCCTGTCCTCTATCTCCAACGACCAGGACCTGGCCCAGGAGACGATCGATGTCGAGGCCGAGGGCGAGTCGGGCACCATCGCCTTTAACTACCACTACATCTTTGGCTGCCTCAACGCCCTGTCCAAGGAGAAGGAGATCACGCTGGAGCTTAAGAGCTACTCGCAGGCGGGCATCTTCAAGTCCTACGACAAGATCAACTACCTGTACCTGGTCATGCCGGTACGCATCTAGCGTATATCGATGACTATGTTCGCCCGCGAGCTTTCCGTCGCGCACTACCGTAGCTTCGACCGTTACCGTCTGGCCCTGAGCGACGGCGTGACGGTGCTCGCGGGTCCCAACGCGACGGGAAAAACCAATCTCATAGAGGCCCTGCAGCTGCTGACGAGCGGCGCTTCGTTTAGACATCCGACCGCCGCCGAGCTTGTGCACGACGGCGCAGGCCCGTGCAAGGTTGAGCTGAGGCTCGAGGGCGATGGGCGCGTGCTGGACATGGGGCTGAGCGTGGAGGACGGCAAGCGTTCGTTTAGCCGCAACGGCAAGCGCTGCGCGGCGTCCGGTGTTCGAGGGGTGTTGCCGAGCGTTTTGTTTTGCCCGGACCACCTGGATATGGTCAAGCGCGGTGCCAGCGTGCGCCGCGCCGCGCTCGACGACTTTGGCGTGCAGCTGAGCGCGCGCTATGCCGATCTGTCGAGCACCTACGGCCGTTGCGTGACACAGCGCAATGCCCTGCTCAAGGAGACCTGGTGCTGCCGCGAGATGCTCGGCGCCTGGAACGAGTCCATCGCCCGCGCCGGTTCGTCCCTGCTCGTACACCGCCTGGCTCTGCTCGAGCGCTTGGCCGGGCGCGTGCGCGATGCCTACGGACAAGTGGCGTCTGGCGAGCCCGCGGACGTGTCCTATGTGTCCACGCTGGGTGATTTGCCCCAGACCGAGGATCGAGAAGAGCTGAAGGGCTGGGCGTACGAGCGCATGCTGGCGGCGCTCGATGAGCGCGTCGACGAGGAGATTCGCCGCGGCGTGACGTTGGTGGGCCCCCATCGCGACGAGATCGAGTTTTCGGTTGCGGGCCGATCTGCCCGCTCGTTTGCCAGCCAGGGGCAGCAGCGTACGCTGGTGCTGGCCTGGAAGGTGGCGGAGGTCGCCGTTGCCCGCGATATCCTGGGCACCGCCCCGTTGCTGCTTTTGGACGACGTGATGAGCGAGCTCGATGGCGAGCGCCGAGGCGCTTTTCTGCAGTTGATCGGCGATGATATCCAGACGGTCATAACCACCACCAATCTGGGGTACTTTACCGATGACCTGCTTGATCGAGCCAAGGTGGTGAGCATGGGTGAGGCGTGCTAATTACGAGCGCGAAAACGGCACGGTTGCCTTCGGCGGCTTTTTGGATGCCGAGCGCCAGCGCATTATGGCCGCGGCGACACCGGAGCGCCGCGCGCAGATGGAGGCCGCCGAGCAGTCGCGTGCTATCTATCGTGCCTGGAACACGGTGTGCGCGGGGACACGCGAGGGGCGCCATGTGACGGGTCTGCGCTATCTACCCGAATCCAACGAACTGCTGGTGTATCTCGACTCGCCCTCGTGGACGCAGGAAATGACGCTGCTGCGCGAGATCATCCGTGCGCGCATGGAGCGTGCCGGCGCGCATGTCGACGGCCTGGTGTTTAAGACGACCGCCCCCGGTCACACGCCGCCCGCCGCCAAGGAGCGTCTGCGTCCGGTCGAGACCGCCCGGCCGCCGGCCCCGCATGCCGACCTCAACGAGACCGAGCGTGCCGAGATCGAGCACCAAGTGGCGCCCATCGAGGACCAAAAACTGCGCGAGGCCCTCGAGAACGCCATGAGAGCGAGCGCCGAGTGGGCCAAGGGCGTGCGGAGCAAAAAAGAGCCTTAAATCGCATCTGGTGGCCTTGTAGAGCCAAATACCCTCGTCCCCGAGGGTATTTTTTACGATAAACTAGTAAGGCTGTACACATTTTCTTAACTGAAGGAGGA
>CAKUEZ010000087.1 GCA_934646965.1 uncultured Collinsella sp.
CCATCGCGCCGAGAGTACTGCGGGGCCAGCCCGTGGGAGGCCAGGGCGCCGCTGACCGGTGGACGGCACCGAGCCGTCGCTTGAATCGAAGAAGGGGGAGGCCTCGCGGCCTCCCCCTTTTTTGCTCTATATCAGATCTAACAAACTCGCTGTGTTTTATGACCCTCGTTTGTCGCATCTTCCGTTAACGGGCTACAATAACTTAGTCTGTGCAATATGGAGGTGAACATGGCTGAAGCTGGTATCGGCGTTGATATCGTCGAGATTTCCCGCATGAAATCAATCCTTGAAAAGACGCCGTCGTTTGCTCGGCGTGTGTTTACCGAAGAAGAGTGTGCTTATTGCGACGCCTCGTCGCGCCCTGCAGCCCACTATGCGAGTCGTTTCGCTTCTCGCGAGGCGGTCCTTAAGGCTCTCGGCACCGGCTTTAGCCAGGGCGTTGGTCGCAAAGATGTCTCGGTTACGCGCGATAAGCTCGGCAAGCCCAAAGCAGTGCTTGCGGGTCGTGCGCTGGAAATTGCTCAAGAACTGGGCGTTGTTGAGGTTGCGCTCTCAATTTCACTCACTGGCGATCTGGCTGTCGCTAATGCTATCGCCATCACCGAGGATGCTCGGCCTAAGCCTAAAGAAGAAAAGGTGAGTTCCAAGGAACGCGTCGCACAGACGTTTAAAGAGGCTCGTTCGGTTTTGGACGAGCTTGAGCAGCTACAGAATTCAGCTTTGACGGAGCACCTGGGCGATGCTTCGCAAGATACGCTAGGAGCATAGATGAAACCGGTTTTGAGTACCGAGGAAGTCGTTCGCCTTGAGGACATCATCGAGCGTGAGGGAACTTCGAAGGCTGAGCTTATGGAGCTTGCGGGCGAGTTTGCCGCCAACGAGGTCTTAAAGCTCAATCCCGATCGTGTTCTTGTGTTGGTCGGTTTTGGCAATAATGGTGGCGACGGTTGGGTTGCAGCCGATATTCTCAGTCACAAGGGCGTCGATGTTGATATCGTCTCTCCGGTCGAACCGGATGAGATTCCTGCCGCCCTGGCCCGTCATGTCGCTCGCCGTACCGCCGGTCGTGACGTACACGTGTGTGTCGGCCCCTCGCGAGATGAACTTGAGGTTTTGATTGATAGGGCGGATGTCGTTGTTGACGCCATCTTTGGCACTGGCTTCCATGGCGATCTCCGTGCACCGTTTTCCATCTGGATTCCGACGGTTAACGACTGCGCTGATCGCGTGGTGTCCATCGATGTTCCCTCGGGTCTAAATGCCGAGACGGGTGTTGTCGACGACGACTGCATCCGTGCCGAGCGCACGGTGACCATGATTGCACCCAAGATCGGCCTCTATAGTGCTGATGGCCCGGAGTACGCCGGCGACCTGGTGTGCGGTAGCCTATATGATCGCCTCGATGAGGTTATTGACGATGTTGATCATGCCGCCGAGATTGTTGAGCCCGGTGACTTGGTAGATTATTTTGCCCCGTTGCCCACGAATATCGATAAATACTCTCGCGGCTCCGTCCTTATCGTCGCTGGTTCGGCGCAGTATCCCGGGGCTGCCATTATGGCTGCCAAGTCTGCCGCTCGTGCAGGCGCCGGCTATGTGGCGGTTGCAACTCCCGACGCGTGCGCAAACCTCATACGCATGGCGCTTCCCTCAATTCCGGTCTTTGCCATTCCGTCCGATTCCCGTGGTTCCTTTGGCGCCGCTGCGCGCATGACGGTATGTGAGATCGCCAAGAAGTACAGCTGTGTACTGTGCGGTCCGGGCATGACGACTTCTGCTGGTGCCATGCAGGTGGTTTCGGGCCTGCTTGAGCTCGATGTTCCGCTCATCCTGGACGCCGACGCGCTCAATTGCCTCGCTAAGATTGCCATTGACGGCATCGACAGCAATCCCGAGATGTATCGCCGTGAACAGCCGCTCGTTATGACGCCGCACTATCGCGAGCTTTCGCGTCTGGTTGCCGGTGATGAGGTGAACGACCTCGGTACCGCGATTGCTGCGGCGCAGAAGGTTGTCTGGGCTGCTGGCTCCGACAACCTCGTGGTCATTGCCAAGGGGCCGACGACGGCTATTTGTGGCGTTGAGCGCGTGCTGCTGCCGCTCTCGGGCCCAGCATCGCTGGCGACCGCTGGGTCGGGCGACGTTCTAGCCGGTATCCTGGCCGGTACGCTTGCCACCATGCGCGATGAAATGGACCGCTGGGAGCTCCTGTATTCGTATGCCGTTGCGCTTCACAGCTATGCTGGCTTTGCTGCGGCGACGGAATACGGAGAGAAGAGCGTCATTGCGACCGATCTGATCGACCTGATCGGGCCCGCCATGGAGCTGGCGGCGAAGGATGCGCTTGAGGATCTGGGAATTACGGACGAAGGGTCGGATGAGTAATCATGAATAAGGCCGATTTGACGCGTTGGTCCTGGGTCGAGATCGACCGAGGGGCGCTTCGCCGCAACACGAGGGCTTACAAGAACCTGCTGGATCCGCGTCAGCGCCTGTGCTGCGTGGTTAAGGCCGATGCCTACGGCCATGGTGCCGTTGAGTGCGCCAAGATCATGTATTCGGCCGGAGCCGACATGTTCGCGGTGGCAACGGTCAACGAGGGCGTCGAGCTGCGTCAGGGCGGAATCACCAAGCCCATCCTGATCCTAAGCGAACCTCCTGTCGAGGCAATCCCTACGTTGCTCGAGTTCGATATCATGCCCTCGGTCTATACGTCCGATTTTGCTCTCGCGTATGGTGAGCGCGCCGTCGCGGCGGGCAAAGTGGGCAAGTATCATCTGGCCATCGAGACGGGCATGAACCGTATCGGTGTTCACTACACGCAGGTACTCGACTTTGTCCGAGGCATTAATTTCCATCGCGGTATTCAGTGTGACGGCGTGTTTACGCACTTCGCCACGGCTGACGAGCCTTCGGGCTGGGACTACAAGCTGCAGTGCCAGCGCTTTACCGAGGCCGTTCAAGCCATTAAGGACGCAGGCTTTGAGTGCGGTATCGTGCACTGCGCCAACACGCCGTCCTCGATGCTCGATCCCTCGATGCATTTCGATATGATTCGCGCCGGCGTTGGCCTGTACGGTATGCAGCCGTGCGAGCTGAGCGGCCGCGTGATGCAGCTCGACCCCGTTATGAGCGTCCATGCGCGTGTGACGCGCGTGGCACATCCTGCGATGGGCGAGGGCGTGGGTTACGGTTTTACCTATCGCGTACCTCGCACGCGCGTCCAGATTTGCACGTTGCCGATCGGATACGCCGACGGTCTTTCGCGCACGCTCTCAAATCGCATGGACGTGCTCTATCGTGGCGAGCGTGTGCGACAGGTGGGCAACATCTGCATGGACCAGTTTATGGTCGCCATTCAGTCCAATCCGGCGCATGAGATCCCCGAGGCAGAATACGGCGACGAGATGATTATCGTCGGCCGCGACGGCGATGCCGAGATTACCATGGACGAGATGGCACGCCTGCGTGGCACGATTAACTACGAGGTCGCCTGCGGCTTTGGCATGCGTCTCGACAAGGTCTACGTGTAGGAGCCACCATGGGCGTCATGCACATTCCCGGCCATAGCCATCAGGCGCCGCGCGAGGTCGCACTCGAGGAGATCGAGGCCGTCCTGGGCGATTGTCATCTTTGCCAGCTTTATCAGTCGCGCCACAACATTGTGTTTGGCGTGGGAAATCCCCGCGCCCGCGTGATGTTTATTGGCGAGGCGCCGGGTCGCAACGAGGATTTGCAGGGCGAGCCCTTTGTGGGAGCGGCGGGCGAGGACCTCAACGGAATCCTGTCCCTGGCAGGCCTTAAGCGCGAGGATGTCTATATCGCCAACGTGCTTAAGTGCCGCCCACCGGGAAATCGCAATCCGCGTCCCGAGGAAGTGCTGGCCTGCTCGCCGTTTTTGCGTGAGCAGATTCGAAGCATTTGGCCCGATATCATCGTGACGCTCGGCAATCCCGCGACGCACTTTGTGCTTAAGACCGAGATTGGCATTACCAAGCTGCGTGGCAGGTTCCATCAGATGGGGCATTTTGTGGTGATGCCGACGTTTCATCCCGCGGCGGCGCTGCGCAATCCGGCGTGGCAGGAGTTGCTGGAAGAAGACTTTAAGATGCTGGGCGACTATCTGGAGCGGCACCCCGCACCGGAGACCGCCTCGGAATAATAAGGAGCGTGTATGTCCCTGGAGCGCCTGGGGGTAGGTACTTTTAAAACAACCTGTGCTGCCGATACGGAGCATTTTGGCGAGCTGGTCGCGCCGTGTCTAGAAGACGGCGATGTGCTGATCCTGACCGGTGGCCTGGGAGTGGGCAAAACTCACTTTACCAAGGGCGTCTCGCGTGGGCTGGGCGACGGGCATATGGTTACGAGCCCTACGTTTGCGCTTATGGCGGTTCATGACCAGGGCCGTATTCCGCTGTTCCACTTTGACCTGTACCGCTTGGAGCATGCCTACGAGCTCGAGGATACGGGCATTTTTGACGTGCTGGGCTACGAGGGCGCCTGTTTGCTGGAATGGGGCGAGCAGTTCCAGGACGAGCTGACAGACGAGTACCTTTCGGTAACGCTCAAGCGCGACGAGAACGACAGCGATGTGCGAACGATAACGCTCGAGGCGCACGGTGAGCGCGCGACGGAGCTTACTGATTTGATTGATAGGGCTGTACAAGATGAGCTTGCATAACGACAACGCGCCGGTGGTGGCGCTCGATACCTCGACCGACATGCTTGCCTGCGCGGTAAGCTGGATCGATGGGCAGACGGGCGAGGCGAGGCTTGCCAGTGGCGACCATCTGTGCCGCCGTCATGCCAATGTTGAGCTCGTGAATACCGTTGATGGTGTGCTGTCACAGGCTGGTCTGGATCGTAGCGATGTCGGCTGCTTTGTGGTTGGTCGTGGCCCGGGTTCGTTTACCGGCGTGCGTATCGGCATCTCGACTGCCAAGGGTTTGGCTCGCGGTGCCAACGTGCCGCTGTTGGGCGTATCGACGCTCGACGCCTGCGCCTGGACGGCATGGAAAGCCGGCGTGCGTGGCAAACTCGGTATCTTGGCCGATGCTATGCGCGGCGAGGTCTATCCGGCTTTGTATGTGCTGGGGGACGAGGGCCCCGAGCGTCAATTTGAGCGCGAGCGCGTGGCCAAGGCCGCTGTGGCGCTCGATGAATGGCGTCAGGCCGCCGATTGGAGTCAGGTCAAGCTGACCGGCGACGGTTTGGTGCGCTATGGCAAGCTGTTGGGTGAGGATGAGGCCGGCCGCTGCGTGGAACGCGACTTGTGGTGGCCTTCGGGCGAGGGCTTGCTTCTTGCGCATGCCGCGGGCGACGGCGACCCGGCTCGTGTCCTGCCGATCTACACCCGCCTTTCGGATGCCGAGGAAAACGAGCGCAAGCGCCTCGGTCTTGCCGAGAGTGCGCAGAGCGAGATTACGGGCGTTGCCGATGAGCTCGCCGGTCGTCACCTGCAGTTCCGTCCCATGGGTGCAGCGGATGCCGAGGGTGCGAGCGCGCTGGAGGCAGCTTGCTTTGAAGGCGCTGGACACGAAGCGTGGACGCCGGGCATGTTCCTATCCGAGCTGGGCGAGGACGTCGCTGCGCCGCGCAGCTGGTGGGTGGCGCACGACGACGGCCAGTTGCTGGGCCTTGCCGGCGGTATGGTCGTGGACGGCGATGTGCAGATTCTGGATGTTGCCGTCGATCCGACGCATCGCCGCGAGGGCATTGCGCGCAAACTGCTGTCGCACGTGAGCTACGATGCACAGATGCTTGGCTGCACCACGGCCTCGCTCGAGGTCGAGGACGGCAACGAGGGCGCGATTTCGCTCTATAGCGCCCTGGGCTTTACCGTGGCGGGCCGTCGCCGCGGCTATTACGGTGCCGGCAAGGATGCCATCGTCATGACGGCATCCTTGCCCCTGGTGCTTCCGGTCGATAGCGCTTCGCCCGAGCCGACGGCTGCCGAGCAGCGCGCATGGCCCCTGCCTGCGCCCGAGCGCAGCGCTGAGGAGCGTGCCGAAATTGAGCGCCGTCGCCTGGTGCTCGCCATCGAGAGCTCGTGCGACGAGACAGCCGTGGCGATTATCGATGCGGACGGCAATATGCTTGCCAATCAGGTATCGACGCAGATTGATTTCCATGCCCGTTTTGGCGGCGTGGTTCCCGAGATTGCCTCGCGCAAACACGTTGAGGTTATCGTGAGCGTCGTGGATGCGGCGCTCGAGGATGCCGCGACATCGCTTGGGCTTGAAGGCGGAGCGATTGCCCCCAGCGAGCTTGCCGCCGTGGGTGTGACGCAGGGCCCGGGCCTGGTGGGCGCCCTCGTGGTGGGCGTCGCCTTCGCTAAGGGCTTTGCCTATGCTGCCGGTAAGCCGCTCGTGTGCGTCAATCATCTTGAGGGTCACCTGTTCGCCAACCTGTTGGCGCAGCCCGATCTTAAGCCGCCGTTTATCTTTACGCTTGTTTCGGGCGGACACACCATGCTCGTCCACGTGAAGGCTTGGGGCGACTACGAGGTGCTTGGCGAGACGCTCGACGACGCTGTGGGTGAGGCCTTCGACAAGGTGGCCAAGGCGTTGGGCCTGGGCTATCCCGGCGGCCCCATCATTTCCAAGCTGGCCGAGACGGGCAATCCCAAGGCGATTGACTTCCCTCGCGCGCTCAACAGCAGGGGAGACTACCGTTTCTCGCTCTCGGGTCTTAAAACGGCCGTGACGCTCTACATCGAGCAGGAGACCAAGGCCGGGCGTACGATTCATCTGCCCGATCTGGCGGCTTCGTTTGAGGCAGCGGTCTTTGACGTGCAGTACAAGAAGGCCAAGAATGCGCTGCATGCCACCGGATGCAAGGAATACTGCATCGGCGGCGGCGTTTCGGCCAACCCGCATCTGCGCGAGATGATGATCAAGAAGCTCGGACGTCAAGGAATTCGCGTGACGGTTCCGCCACTCTCGGCATGTACCGATAACGCCGCAATGATCGCGGAGGTCGCCCGCCGCAAATTCGACCGAGGAGAAATCTCGCCGTTTGACGTCGACGCCGATCCGAACATGACGCTGTAACTGGTAAGGTTCGGTTCCCGGCTCCGCCCGGGCGACGGCGGCCGCATATGAACTTTCCTGCTCGAACAGTCCTGCTCACGACGGAGGCCACATTAAGTGGCCTCCTGTTCGTGCGGAACTCGCGATAAAGTTCATATGCGGCCGCCGTCGCCCGGGCGGAGCCGGGGACCTTTCTGTATCGATACGGCTTCTGAGCTGGATCGGCGTCGACAACGTCCAGCAAGGTTAACCTGCCAGTGTCGAATTCCCGCCGTTCTTCAGGTGAAAATTATCTACTTGATAATCGATTCAATATCGCGGCTCTTATATAGCAGTCGGCGGACTTCCATAATATCGTCGATGACGACATAAAAAACCATGTAGTTGCCAACGTAGAAGCGGTAATACGGGTGCAACCGTCTTCTTGTCGAAGGGTATGTTGGTGACATGGTTGGATTTTTGAGATGCTCGAGTATGCCTGCTTCAACATTGTCGACAAGCCTATTTGCTGCAGCGGGATTATTGAGATCAAAGGCGATATATGACGCTGCTTGGCTGAGGTCCTCCCAAAATAGGGGAAGATAGCGGAGCTTATAAGGCCTGTTCATCGAGACCGCCGTTGAGCATGCTTCTTACGGAATCAAAGACGTCATCATGTGTATAGCGAAGCTGCATGCTGGCGGCTTGGCGATCGGCCGCATCAAGCGCGCTTTCGATTGTGTTGCTGAGTGACTTGTACTGCTCAAAGCTCATGACAACCATAGAGCCCCGCCCATTTTTTGTTAGAAAAACAGGGCCCTCTTGTTCGACTTCGCGCTCAACGTCTGGGTAGTGATTCCTTAGATCGGATACTGGCCTAATGTTCATGCTATGCCTCCTGAAGTATCAGGACCTTATCATAATTATGATAACAGAGTTGAGATTTGGAATGGGAGTCCCTCGGGGGCGGGGCGGGCACATGCAAGGTTTATCGCGAGTTCCGCACGAGCCGGAGAGCACTTAATGTGCTCTCCGTGCGAGCAGGACTGTAGAGCAG
>CAKUEZ010000088.1 GCA_934646965.1 uncultured Collinsella sp.
TCGATAACCTGCTCGCCTTGGCCTTCGAAGTGCATGGATTGGATGACCTCGGAGTGCAGGAAGAGGTTGTGGGGCATAACGACCGCGCCTAGGACACTTACGATAATCGCGGCCGAGCCGGTGGGCATACTGGGTGTGATCCAGCTTGCGACGGCTTGCGGCCAGTCGACCTTGACTAGCGCAAGCTCGGCCAAAAACGAGAGTCCTACCACGCCTACGAAGGCGATGATCCAGCGTTCGGCTCGCTTGTAGGAGTTCGTCATGAGCATCGCCATCGAAACTGCCGCCACGATGACGCAGCCCGCGCGCACGGGCAGCCCAAAGAGCATTTGAAGGGCAATCGCGCCGCCCAGGACCTCGGCCATGGCGGTAGCGATGGTCGCGAGATAGGCACTGGCAAGCACCGCGCGTCCCACGATGCGGGGGAGAAAGCGGGTCGTGGCCTCGGCAAGACAGGTGCCCGTGGCGATACCCAGGTGCGCCGCGTTGTGCTGCAAGACGATCAGCATAATCGTAGACAGCGTGACCACCCACAGTAGCGCATAGCCAAATTGCGAGCCCGCGGCCATGTTGGAGGCCCAGTTGCCCGGATCGATAAAGCCGACAGTGACGAGCAGCCCGGGGCCGATGTGCCGGGCGATGTCCAGACCGCCATGGCCACCGGTGCGGTGCGAGCCAAAGTGTTGTTTGAGATGTTTGAGCATGGTCGGCTCCTGCGTGCGGACGGCGCGGCGTCGCGCCGGGGTCGTGCGGCGCCGCGCGCTGAGCTTAAGATGGGGCTACTTGTGCGCCTTGCCTTGATTGGCAACGACGTCGATCTTGGCGGCGATGGTCGCCGGGTCACCGATGTAGCGCTTGTCGAGGACGTTGAAATCGGCGTCGAAGGTGTAGACGAGCGGCACGCCGGTGGGGATGTTGACCTTGAGGATTTCCTCGGGCGTTAGATGCTCAAACTTCATGACGAGCGAGCGCAGGGAGTTGCCGTGCGCGGCGATGAGCACGCGTTTGCCGGCGAGCATCTGGGGACGAATCTCGTCCTCAAAATAGGGCCAGGCGCGGGCAATCGTGTCCTTGAGGCACTCGGTGTAGGGCAGTTGATCGGGCGCTACGTCGCGGTATTGCTCCTGGGCGTGCGGGTCGCGCTCGTCACCCTGATCGAGTGCCGGCGGGCACACGTCGAAGGAGCGACGCCAGATGAGCACCTGCTCGTCACCATGCTCGGCGGCGGCGTCGGCCTTGTTGAGGCCTTGCAGCGCGCCGTAGTGGCGCTCGTTGAGCTTCCACGATTTGATGACCGGGAGCCACTCGCGGTCCATCTGACTCAGCACGATGTTGAGGGTGTGGATTGCGCGCTTGAGGCGCGAGGTGTAGCAGATATCAAAGTCGAATCCCGCCTCTTTGAGGGCACGGCCGCCTGCCGCCGCCTCTTCGCGGCCCGTGTCGGTGAGTTCGACATCGGTCCAGCCGGTGAACAGGTTGAGCTTGTTCCACTCGGATTCTCCGTGACGGATAAGGACGAGTTGCATCGTCTGCTGCTCTGCTTGGCGTGCCATAGGGGCCTCCTTGATCTGGCGCGGCGTGCGTGCCGTTTGCTTGACGCCGCAAAGGATACCCGTTTTAGGCTCAAAAGTTAACCAAGACTAACAAAAATGTTATTATGGACATGGTTGGTGCAATGGGGGCCGTAATTGTCTCAATCTGTAACAGTTGGCTGCCGAAACCGGCCCTTCGTGTTACAGATCGAGACCGCCTCTCGGAAACATCTCAATCTGTAACATCTGAGCGCATAAAACCCCTCTAACTGTTACAGATTGAGATATTTGGCGGGAGGGAAACGGCGCACGTCGGCGCGCCCGAGTCGTCTGCAAAATCCTTACATGCCGAGTCATCAAACTGTGCCCGCACTTCAGCCGACCACGCGCATAATGGCAGGAAAGGTTGCGAAGAAGAAAGGCCCTCGGATGAACGGCATGGCAAAGTACAAGGTTCCCGCGCTCCTGTGGCTTGTGTTTGAGGCGGTCGCCATCGTGCTGTGGCGCACCACGGGCAACCTGTTCTACCTCGGCAATTTCTCCTACATTGGCACGGCACTGGCCGCGGGCACGGCGCTCTACCTTGCCAACTGGAGGTACGCGCGTCATGCCGTTCAGTTTGCTATCGGCACATATATGCTCGTCTACCTGGGCTTTCTGTGTCACGAGAATATGCAGATCGAGGGCTTTTGGTACTACCTCTTCCTGGGTTCTTTTGAGGCGGCGACCATTCATTATGTCGTCGCGAAGATCTTTGGCCCGCTTGTGTTTGGCCGCGGCTGGTGTGGCTATGCGTGCTGGACGGCGATGGTGCTCGATCTGTTGCCGTACAAAGTGCCCGCGACGCATGAGCGCCGATCGTTCGGCTGGCTGCGCTACGTGGCCTTTGTGGCGTCGCTTACGTTTGTGGGCGCGCTGTTTCTTCTGGGCGTTCCCAACCTTGCCGACGTCATGTGGATTGCCTTTATCGTGGGAAATGCGATCTACTACGTGGTGGGCATCGCGCTCGCGTTTGCCCTTAAGGACAACCGCGCGTTTTGCAAGTACATCTGCCCGGTGACGGTGTTTTTAAAGCCCATGTCCAAGCGGGCGGTCGTGCGCGTTACCTGCGATAAGGACAAATGCATCTCGTGCGGTAAGTGTCGTAAGATTTGCCCGATGGACGTCGACGTGACGGACAATTCGCTCGACCGTCGCAACGGCACAGAGTGCATCCTGTGCATGGAGTGCACCAAAGCCTGTCCCAAAAAGGCCTTGTAGCGCAGGCAGGCCAGATTGGTGCATTGGGGTCAGGTTAGTCTGCACCAACGTGGTGCAAACAAACCTGACCCCTTTGCACCACCCCTTTGCGCCAAGGGAATTGTCTCAATCTGTAACATCTGGAGGCCGAAGTTGGCTCTATCTGTTACAGATTTAGACAAACGACACCCGTCCTGCAGAAAATCTCAATCTGTAACAGCTGGACGTCCAAATGGGCTCCTCGTGTTACAGAATGAGACAAAACAAACCCCGCCATCCCCGGGAGACCATTTGGTTACGTGCGTTACGCGATTGTTTCGAAACGGGTGGGAAACACAACGGGCCGGCGATGCTCCTAGTATGCCTATTCAACTGACTGTCTAATATCTAGGGGAGGATCGCGATGCAGGCAGATTCCGCTCAGCAGCAGGGCCTTTATCGCCCCGAATTCGACCACGATGCATGTGGCATCGGCGCGCTTGCCGATATCAACGGCGAGCGCCATCACCAGATTCTGGACGACGCGCTGTCCATTCTGGTCAACTTGGAGCACCGCGGCGGCACCGGACTCGAGAAGAACACTGGCGACGGCGCCGGCATCCTGTTTCAGGTTCCGCATCACTTTTTCCGCAAAGAGGCTCAAAAGTGCGGCCAGATTCTGCCGGCAGAGGGCGACTATGGCGTGGCCATGCTGTTCTTCCCGCAGGACGACAAGGGCGTAGAGGATGCCCGTCGCGTGTTTGAGGAGGGCTGCGCCGAGGCCGGCGTGCCGCTGCTCTTTTGGCGCGAGGTGCCCGTCGACCCGCATGATCTGGGTGAGACGGCCCGCGCCTGCATGCCCACCATCCTGCAGGCCTTCCTGGGCCGCCCCGACGACACGCCCGCCGGTGACGCCTTCGAGCGCCGCCTGTATGTGTGCCGCCGCACCATCGAGAAGAAGGCCGACGCCGAGTTCGCCCTGCGCGACAAGATCTTCTACGTGTGCTCCATGAGCTCGCGCACCATCGTGTACAAGGGCATGCTCGTCGCCACGCAGATGCGCCGCTTCTTTATCGACCTCAACGACGCCGCCGTCAAGACGGCCGTGGCGCTCGTTCACTCGCGTTACTCCACCAACACCACGCCCAGCTGGGAGCGCGCGCACCCCAACCGCTTTATCATCCACAACGGCGAGATCAACACCCTCAAGGGCAACGTCAACTGGATCCGCGCCCGCGAACCCAACCTGTACAGCCCCGTGCTGCAGCACGATCTTGAGCGCGTGATGCCCATCATCAACCGCGAGGGTTCCGACTCCGCGATTCTGGACAACGTGCTTGAGTTTTTGGTCATGAATGGTCGTCCGCTCACGCGCGCCGCATCCATGCTGCTGCCCGAGCCGTGGGATCACAATGACAGCCTGAGCGAGGAGCGCCGCGCCTACGACGCCTACCAGTCCATGCTCATGGAGCCGTGGGACGGTCCGGCTGCCATCGCCTTTACCGACGGCCGTACCTTGGGTGCCGCCCTCGACCGTAACGGCCTGCGCCCGGCCCGCTACTACGTGACGCGCGACGGTCGCTTTATGCTGGCGAGCGAGGTGGGCACCATCGAGGTGCGCCCCGAGAACATCCTGACGAGCGGCTGCCTGGGACCGGGCCAGATGCTCGAGGTCGACTTTGCCCGCGGCCGCGTGGTCTACAACGACGAGCTGCGCGCCCGCTATGCCAAGGAAAAGCCCTACCGTGATTGGATTGCCGAGGAGACGCTGACCGTCGACGCGCTCGACAAGCCCGCCGCGCCCGCGCCGGCCGAGGACGCCAAGGTACCCGCTGCCGTGCGCATGGCCAAGCTCGGCTATCACTGGGATGACGTCGACGAGGTCGTGCGCCCCATGGCCCAACAGGGCAAGGCTCCGCTCGCCTCGATGGGCATCGATGCCCCGCTGGCCTGCCTGTCCAAGAAGACGCGCTCGTTCTACGACTATTTCTATCAGCTGTTCGCCCAGGTCACGAACCCGCCGATCGATGCCCTGCGCGAGCATATGGTCACCTCGACCACACTCTACCTGGGCAATCACGGCAACCTGCTCGAGGACTCCCGCACCGCCTGCCAGCTGGTGCGCCTGGAGCGCCCGCTGCTCAACGAGGAGGAGTTCGACCGCATCTGCGCCATCGACCGTGTGGGCTTTAAGACCCGCCGCTTCCGTGCCGTGTACCGCCGTGACGCGGGCGAGGGCGCGCTGCAGGCTGCGCTCAAGCAGCTTGCCGAGGACGTTGAGGCTGCGGTTCGCGACGGCGTGAACATCGTGGTGCTGAGTGACCGCGCCGCAGCGGGCGAGGTGCCCGTACCGTCGCTGCTCGCCGTGGGCTGCGTGCACAACCATCTGATCCGCGCCGGCGTGCGTACCTTTGCCGACATCGTGGTGGAGTGCGGCGACGCCGTGTCCCCGCACGACTTCGCGGCGCTGGTGGGCTACTCCGCGAGCGGCATCTATCCGTACAACGCGCACGCGTGCATCCGCGATCTGGCGGCACGCGGCGACCTGGACGTGACGGCCGAGCAGGGCATCGACAACTACAACAAGGCCGCGACGGCGGGCATCGTCTCCATCATGTCCAAGATGGGTATCTCCACGGTGCAAAGCTACCACTCCGCGCAGATCTTCGAAGCCGTGGGCTTTACCACGGAGTTCGTTAACGAGTACTTTGCCGGCACGGTGAGCCGCGTGGGCGGTATGGGTGTCGAGGACGTCGAGCGCGAACAGAACGAGCGCTACGACGCCGCGCTCGCCATCCTTAAGAGCCCGGCGCCTGCGCAGCTGCCTACGCTGGGCCTGACCAAGTGGCGTCCGCTCGGCGGCGAGGATCACCTTATCGACCCGCAGACTGTCTACCTGCTGCAGACCGCCTGCCGCGAGGACAGCTACGACACCTTTAAGGAGTACAGCGCCCGCCTGCACCGCACCGGCCGCGCCGTGCGCCTGCGCGACCTGTTGGACTTTGACGACAGCGGCCGCACCCCGGTGCCGCTCGACGAGGTCGAGCCCGCGCTCAGCATCGTCCGCCGCTTTAACACCGGCGCCATGTCGTACGGCTCCATCAGCAAGGAAGCGCACGAGTGCATGGCCATCGCCATGAACCGCCTGCACGGCCGCTCCAACTCCGGCGAGGGCGGCGAAGATCCGCGTCGCGAGACCCCGCTGGCCAACGGCGATTCCAAGAACTCTGCGATCAAGCAGGTGGCAAGCGCGCGCTTTGGCGTGACGAGCCGCTACCTGTGCAGCGCCTTCGAGATCCAGATCAAGATGGCCCAGGGCGCCAAGCCCGGCGAGGGTGGTCACCTGCCCGGCAAGAAGGTCTACCCCTGGATCGCCGAGGTCCGTCAGTCCACGCCCGGCATCGGCCTGATCTCGCCTCCGCCGCACCACGACATCTACTCCATCGAGGACCTGGCCGAGCTCATCTTCGACCTTAAGAACGCCAACCCCGGCGCGCGTGTGTCGGTCAAGCTGGTCAGCGAGGCCGGCGTCGGCACCATCGCCACCGGTGTCGCCAAGGGCGCAGCCGACAAGATCTTGATCAGCGGCCACAACGGCGGCTCCGGTGCCGCGGCGCGCGATTCCATCTGGCATGCGGGTCTGCCGCTGGAGCTCGGTCTTGCCGAAGCTCAGCAGACGCTGCTGCAAAACGGCCTGCGCTCGCGCGTGGTGCTCGAGGCTGACGGCAAACTCATGGACGGCACCGATGTCGCCGTCGCATGCCTGCTGGGCGCCGAGGAGTTTGGCTTTGCGACCATGCCGCTCATCTCCATGGGCTGCCTCATGCAGCGCGACTGCCAGCGGGACACCTGCCCGGCCGGCATCGCCACGCAGAACTGCCGTCTGCGTCACGGCTTCCGCGGCAAGCCCGAGCACGTTGAGCACTTTATGCTCTTTGTGGCCGAGCAGTTGCGCGAGGTCATGGCGAGCCTGGGCTTCCGCACCATCGACGAGATGGTCGGCCATCCCGAGTGCCTGCGCCAGATCGAGGTGCCGGGCAACCGCAAGGCCAACCTGCTCGACCTGTCGCCCGTGCTGGCAAGCGCGACCTGCGAGTTCGGTGCCCACATTCCGGGCGCCGACGGCCGTCACTTCCTGCCCCAGATGGCTGCGGACAGCGAGCTCGACAAGACACTCGACTCCACGCTGTTTGTGCCCTATACGGCCGATGCGCGTGCGCACCTGCGTCCGATTCGCTTCCATGCCGACATCGCCAACGTCAACCGCTGCGTGGGTACCATCCTGGGCAACGCGGTGACCAAGGCGCATCCCGAGGGCCTGCCCGCCGGCTCCATCACCATCGATTGCGATGGCTCGGCCGGTCAGAGCTTTGGCGCGTTCCTGCCGCGCGGCGTTACGCTCAACGTGTGCGGCGACGCCAACGACTACTTTGGCAAGGGCCTTTCGGGCGGCGAGGTCTCCGTGCGCCCCAACCCGCGTGCGACCTACAAGTTCGACGAGAACATCATCGTGGGCAACGTGGCGTTCTTTGGCGCCACGAGCGGCCGTGGCTTTATCAACGGCCTGGCCGGTCAGCGCTTTGGCGTGCGTAACTCCGGCGCCACGGTGGTGGTCGAGGGTTGCGGCAACCACGGCTGCGAGTACATGACGGGCGGTCTGGCGCTTATCTTGGGCGAGGTCGGGCAGAACTTCGCCGCCGGCATGACGGGCGGCGTGGCCTACGTCTACGACCAGTACGGCACGCTCGATGCCCGCGTGAACCACGAGAGCGTTGAGCTCAAGGCTCCGACAGCCGACGAGCTGGCGCAGATTCGCGCGCTCATCCAGGAGCACGTGGACGCGACGCAAAGCCCGCGCGGCATTAAGCTGCTCTACAGCTTCGACTCGATGAGCAAGCACTTTGTGAAGGTCATCCCGACCGAGTACGAGCGCGTGCTGGCGATTGTCGCGGCCGCCGAGGCCGTGGGCAAGACGCATGCGCAGGCCGAGGAGCTGGCGTTTGACATCGTGACCGGCCGCGCGAGCGCCGAGGATGTTGCCCGCTTTGATGTTGCGGGTGGCGCCGCTGGCGCTGCGGGTGCCGCTGCCAGTTCTGTTGCTTCGACCAAGAAGGAGGCGTAAGTGCCATGGGTAAGCCCGGTGCTTTTCTTGATATCGATCGCGTGACCCACGAGCTTCGCCCCGTGGAGGAGCGCAGCCGCGATTTCGATCCGCTGTACGTGGA
>CAKUEZ010000089.1 GCA_934646965.1 uncultured Collinsella sp.
TTCATCGACAACATCGAGATGTCGATTGCCAAGACCGACCAGCGCATCGCCAAGATGTATCTGCACCTGGGTGATCGCCAGGATCTGTCCGAGAAAGTCTTTACCGAGATGCAGCTCACCCGTAAGTGGGTCCTCGCCATCGTCGGTGACGAATGGCCGCTGCAGCGCCGCCGCGTGCTCGGCTGCGCCGTCCGCGTCCGTAACCCCTACGTCGACGCCCTGTCCATCGCCCAGGTCCGCGCCCTTCGCGAGGTGCGTATGAATCAGGACGAGATGGCCGAGGAGAAGAAGGCCGAGTACATGAGCCTGATTCTTTCGACTGTGACTGGCGTCTCGGCAGGTCTGCAAAACACGGGGTAATAGATAGCCCTGTGGCTCTCACCGGGCTCCGATGGGTTTCCCTCTGAGCGCGTCCTCGCACTTGAAGCCCCCTTATCCTGCTCCTTCGGAGCTACGGATAAGGGGGCTTCGTGCTGCGGAATGCGCTCAGAGGGAAACCCATCGGAGCCCTTCGTCCTCGGTCTTCTGGGGATTACGGGCTGAGGGAA
Source organism: uncultured Collinsella sp. (assembly GCA_934646965.1). Lineage (GTDB taxonomy): Bacteria > Actinomycetota > Coriobacteriia > Coriobacteriales > Coriobacteriaceae > Collinsella. Next base: position 549 of record CAKUEZ010000089.1, read on the forward strand.
AGATGGCGCGCTTCGCGCGTTTTGGATGGGGGTTGTCCCGGCGGCGCGTGCGGCGCTTTGCGCCTAGCGCCTTATCGGTCGGGATTGAGATGCTTTTGGCGCTTCGCGCATTACGACTGCGGCGGCCGCGGTCCTTTGGGATCGTAGCCGTTTTTTGTACCGCTTAAATGTGAACGTTCTGTTAACGGGTTGGTGGGTGGTTGGTTGATATCGGTAAGCGGCGTATCCTTCCTACGGTTTATCTAGTGTGTTAGATGAAAGGAAGAGGGCGCTCGTCGTTGTTTGAATGTGAATTGCCGTTTGACCACAAGAAGCTGCATCTGGAGCTTGAGGACAAGAACTTCGCAGGTGTGATGGAGGGTCATCAAAACGAGTTTGAGACTACGAAAACGCAGCAAGAGCTGGTAGAAGAGTCGCTTGCCAATCCTTATGGCTCGCCTTCGCTCGAGGAGCTTTGTGCTGGCAAGAAGGATATCGTCATCATCAGCTCCGACCATACGCGTCCTGTTCCTTCGCGCGTGACGATGCCTATTCTGCTGCATCACATTCATGCCGCCGCACCCGAGGCTCGCGTTCGTATTCTGGTCGCGACCGGCATGCACCGTCCTTCGACGCATGAGGAACTCGTCAACAAGTACGGCGAGGAGATTGTCGCCAACGAGGAAATCGTCATGCATGTCGCGACCGACGACAGCATGATGGAGAAGATCGGTACCCTGCCTTCTGGTGGCGAGTGCATCATCAACAAGATCGCTGCCGACTGCGATCTGCTGCTTGCCGAGGGCTTTATTGAGCCGCACTTCTTTGCCGGCTTCTCTGGCAGCCGTAAATCCGTGCTGCCCGGCATCGCCAGCTACAAGACCATCATGTACAACCACAACGGTCAGTTTGTGAACGATTCTCACTCGCGTGCCGGCAACCTGTGCCATAACCATGTGAGCGAGGACATGTTTGCTGCCGCCGAGATGGCTCACCTTGCCTTTGTGCTCAACGTGGTGCTTAACGGCAAGCACGAGGTCATCGGCTCTTTTGCCGGCGACATTCACAAGGCCCACGAGGCTGGCTGCGAGTTCGTAAAGAGCCTTGCCGGCGTTGAGCCTGTCGAGTGCGAGATTGCCATCACCACCAACGGCGGCTACCCGCTCGATCAGAACATCTATCAGGCCGTGAAGGGCATGTGCGCTGCCGAGGCTACGCTTCCCGAGGGTGGCGTGATCATCGACGTCGCCGGTTGTGCCGACGGCCATGGCGGCGAGGGCTTCTATCACAATATCGCCGATAACGATCCGGCAGAGTTCGAGCGCGCCTGCATCGACCGTCCCAAGGACGAGACCCTGCCCGACCAGTGGACGAGCCAGATCTTCGCCCGCATCCTGGCACATCACCCGGTAATCATGGTTACCGATTTGTGCGATCACCAGATGCTTAAGGATATGCACATGACGCCGGTCAACACCATCGAGGAGGCGCTCAAGCTCGCCTTTGAGATGAAGGGTGCCGACGCTAAGGTCGCCGTCATCCCCGACGGCCTGGGTGTTGTCGTCGCGCAGCACTAGCGCACGGCCTAAACGAATCGTTTATAACCGACAAGAAAGATAAGGTTTTATGCTTACCAAACTTCTGTGCGAATTCGGCGCAACGGCCCTCATGATCGTCTTTGGCGTGGGCGTGCACTGCGATACCGTGCTCAAGGGCACCAAGTATCAGGGCTCTGGCCATATGTTTGCCATCACCACCTGGTCTTTTGGCATTTCGGTCTGCCTGTTTGTCTTTGGCGGCGCCGTGTGCATGAACCCCGCCATGGTGCTTGCCCAGTGCATCGTCGGCCTGGTGCCGTGGGGCAACTGCATTCCCTTCATGCTCGCCGATATGCTCGGCGGCTTTGTGGGCGCAGTGATCGCTTGGTTTATGTATGCCGATGAGTTCAAGGCCTCCGAGGGCGTTGTCGACCCCATTGCCCAGCGCAACATCTTCTCGACTAACCCCACCACCGAGGGCACCAACTATGCCCGCAACTTCTTCTGCGAGGCTATCTGCACCTTTGTGTTCATCAGCGCCATTCTTGCTGCCGCTAGCCGCGCCGGTGAGAACGTCCTGATGCTCGCCATCTGCGTCGGTCTGATCGTTTGGGCTGTCGGCATGGGCATGGGCGGCATCACCGGCTTCGCCATGAACCAGGCTCGTGACCTCGGTCCCCGCATGGCCTATCAGGTGCTGCCGATTAAGAACAAGGCCGACAACAACTGGAAGTACGGCCTGCTTGTTCCTGGTATCGCTCCGTTTGTCGGTGCTATTGTGGCTGCACTGTTTGTGCATGGTTTCTTGGGCATGTTCTAGTCCGAAGTAATTGATATAACGTCCGGGTCCGGTATAGGTTAACTTTCCGCCGCGTCCTCGAACATGCAAGAAGCTCCCGCTGCGCACTTCGTGCGGCGGGAGCTTCTTGCGTTCTGCGGAGTGCGGTGGAAAGTTAACCTATGCCGGACCCTGCGGGAATCCAGTTGCATTGGAGCAAGTAACACTACATATATATATCTGAATTTGGATGTGGTGGGCACTTTGTTGTTAGGCGCTTTGAGATGCGGGTGACGCTTTGGAATGCATAGCTCCTTGAGTTGGAGCGTTGCTTGGGGATGAGAGGCTTGCTTAGTTGAAGAGGGGTTGTATGGCTGATAGGTAGTCTTTGGCTAGGTCGGCTTTGTTTGTTTGGAAGTTGTGCCAGGCCCACCATTGGACTGTTCCTACGAAGCTTGAGGCTATGTGGTGTAGTAGAAAGCTGCGATCCATGGTGGCGGCGGGGCCTGTGGGGTCGACGGGGATGGTTTCGGCTGCTCGTGACATGATGGTCTTGCGTAAGCAGTCGGCGAAGACGCGTGAGCCGGCTCCTGCTACCAGGGCTCGGACGCCCTGGCGACGTTCCCAGAGATTGTTGAGGATGTGCTCGACTTGCACGAGCTGGTCGTCGAGTGGCGTGCCATCGTCATCGAGGGCGTGGGTGCAGATATCGCTTACAAGCTCGGCAAGTAGGTCATCTTTGCTCTTGAAGAGGCCGTAGAACGTCGCGCGGCCCACCTGAGCGCGCGCGATGATGTCGCCGACGGTGATTTTGCCGTAGTCCTCCTCGCGAAGGATCTCGGAAAACGCCGTGACAATAGCTGCACGGCTTTTGATTTTGCGGGCATCCATTCTTTTACGCATCTACCTGGACGAGCAGGCAGCGGAGCGTGCCGGAGCAGCCCTCATAGGGGCGCTTGCCTGCGCCGTAGCCAACGGCTTCGATGCGATAACGGGCCGGAAGATGCTCGGACGTGCGCAGTGCGGCGACGACGGCGGCGCCCGTGGGCGTCACGAGCTCGCCGGCGACCGGTGCGGGCGTGAGAGCGATGTTGCCTGCCTGACACAGGTTGACGACGGCGGGTACCGGGATAGGCATGAGGCCGTGGGCGCAGCGGATGGTGCCGTGGCCCTCGGAGAGCGACTCGACCACAATGTCCTCGATGCCCAGGTCATCAAGACAGATGGCGACCGAGCAGACGTCGACGATGGAGTCGACGGCGCCTACCTCGTGGAACATGACGGTCTCGGGCGTTTTGCCGTGGGCCTTGGCCTCGGCAGCGGCAAGCGCAGTAAAGATGGCGAGCGCGCGACGCTTGGCGCCGTCGCTCAGCTGCGAGCCGTCGATGATCGCAGTGACGTCTGCCAAAGAGCGGTGGTGGTGATGATGGTGGTGGGCGTGGTGGTGGCCATCATGGTCGTGTGCGTGCTCGTGGCAGTGGGCATGCTCGTCCTCGTGATGGTGCTCATGCTCGCCATGGTCGTGATGGTGGTGCTCATGCTCATGCGTGTGCTCTGCAACCGCGTCGTTGCCGTAGAGCCATGCCATATCGTGGTCGTGGTTCTCGAACTCCTCTGCCAGCTGAACATCGAAGTCACAGGCATCGATGCCATGCTTGTTCACGCGCGTCACGGCAATCTCAAAGCCGTTGATCGGCAGCGTGGCGAGCTGCTCGCGCAGGTGTTCCTCGCTGGCGCCCAGGTCGAGCAGGGCCGCGACGGTCATGTCGCCGCTGATGCCCGAGGTGCCGTCGATGATAAGCGTGTGCTGATGGTTGGACATGAAATGCTCCTTAGCGGGCGCGGGGCGTGCCGGCGCTCAGATGATTGATAAGACTTGCCTGGTAGGCGGCGCCAAAGCCGTTATCGATATTGACGACCGAAACGCCGCTGGCGCAGGAGTTGAGCATGGCAAGCAGTGCGGCCACGCCACCAAAGCTCGCGCCGTAGCCCACGCTCGTGGGGACGGCGATGACCGGACAGCTCACCAGGCCTCCGATGACGCTCGCCAGGGCGCCTTCCATGCCGGCGATGGCAATGACCACCTGCGCCTGGGCAAGTTCCTCGGCATGTGCGAGCAGGCGGTGCAGACCGGCGACGCCCACGTCGTAGAGACGATCGACCTCGTTGCCGTAGAACTCGGCGGTGAGGGCCGCCTCCTCGGCAACGGGCAGGTCGCTGGTGCCGGCGCAGGCGACGACAATGCGTCCGTTGCCGGTGGGGGAGGGCTTGCCGCCCACGAGCGCGAGCTGTGCGTCCGGGACATATCCTAGGTCGATGTCATTGCCGAGAAGCTCCGTGGTGCGAGCGGCTTTTTCGGCATCCAAACGTGTGACCAGGATACGCTCCTGGTCTGCATCGAGCAAAGCTTTGATAATGGCGGCAATCTGCTCGGCGGTTTTTCCAGCGCCGTAGACAACCTCGCCGGCTCCCTGGCGCACCCCGCGCGAAAGATCGAGCTGCGCAAAGCCCAAATCGGCGGTCGGCGCCGTTTGGATGCGCGTAAGGGCGTCGGCCGGCGCAACGCTTCCGTCTGCCACGTCACTTAGCAATTGCTCAAGATCACGTTTGTCCATATAAGTTCCCTTCGACGTTGAGAATTTTAGCATGCGAAGGGTTGTTTCCGAACATTCAAGCAAAATTGTTCGGAATTCTAATATGTCAGATAAAATGAAATTGTGAGACGAACTGGCTAGTCGCGCAGGATGATCTCCATGGCGAGCATCAGGTTACGCTCGTCGATGGTAAACGGGGCTGCCTCGCGCGTCTTGGGCTTGGCACAAAACGCGATGCCGGTGCCCGCGGCCTGAATCATGGGGATGTCGTTTGCGCCGTCGCCGATCGCGACGGTGTGGGCCATATCGACACCGCACTCAACCGCCCAATCAAGCATTTGGATGAGTTTGGACTCCTTGGTCACGATATCGGCCGCCAGCTTGCCGGTGAGCTTACCGTCCACGACCTCCAGGCGGTTGGCCAGGCAAAAGTCGATGCCCGCGGCTGCCACGATCTTGTCAGCCACCTCATGGAAGCCACCGCTCACCACGCCGACCTTCCAGCCCTTGCTGTGCGCCGAGCGCACGAGTTCCAGTGCGCCGGGGGTAAACGTCACGCGCTCAAAGGTGCGCTCGAACACGCTCTCGTCCAAACCCGCAAGCAGCCCCACGCGCTCCTCGAGTGCCTGCTTAAAGTCCAGCTCGCCACGCATGGCGCGCTCGGTGATCTGCGCGACTTGCTCGCCCACGCCGGCTTCCTCGCCCAACAGGTCGATAACCTCCTGGTTGATGAGGGTGGAGTCGATATCCATAACAATGAGGCGTGCAGTCATGACGGGCCTTTCCAAGTGCTGTTGAATTGGGGCATATTGTCGCACGTGACGCGCGCGGGCGGGCGCCGCAGTGCGTCAATTGTTTCGTCTCCGTCAAGTCTTTGAGCGGGAGTCACTTTTTCGCGGCACATCGACGCAGGTGCGATAAGATAGAACGCCATGTCTGGCTGCGCGGTTTACGCAGGCTGGGCAAATCTGTACGACGCCGCCCGGAACGACACGGGGCGGCACAGATCCATAAAGGAGGATCACTGGTATGAGCCAGACCCGTCCCATCGACGAGCATTCCATGCACACCCGTACCTGCGGCGAGCTTCGCCGCGAGAACGTGGGCGAAGAGGTCACCCTCACCGGTTGGGTGAGCCGTCGCCGCGACCACGGCGGCCTTATCTTCTGCGACCTTCGCGACCGCGAGGGCATCACGCAGCTCACCTTCGACCCCGAGCACTCCGACGGCGATGCCTTTAAGATTGCCGAGACCATGCGTCCCGAGTGGCCCATCAAGATCCACGGCGTCGTGCGCGCCCGTGGCGAGGAGACCACCAACGCCAAGCTCGCGACCGGCGAGATCGAGGTTCTGACCGACCACGCCGAGGTGCTCAACACTTCCGTCACCCCGCCGTTCCAGATTGAGGACGGCATCGAGACCAGCGAGGACACCCGTCTGCGCTATCGCTATCTGGACCTCCGTCGTCCCGAGATGATGGCCAACCTCAAGCTGCGCTCCGACTTTACCTTCGCTATTCGCGAGGCGCTGCACAACCGTGAGTTCATGGAGGTCGAGACGCCCTCCCTGTTCAAGTCCACGCCCGAGGGCGCTCGCGACTTCATCGTCCCCAGCCGCATCCAGCTGGGCAACTTCTACGCCCTGCCGCAGTCCCCGCAGCTCCTGAAGCAGTTGCTCATGGTCGGTGGCGTCGAGCGCTACTACCAGGTTGCCAAGTGCTTCCGCGACGAGGACCTGCGCGCCGACCGTCAGCCCGAGTTCACCCAGGTCGATATCGAGATGTCCTTCGTGGATCAGAACGACGTCATGAGCGCGCTCGAGGAGGTCCTGTCCGATGCCTTCGGCCGCATGGGTGTTGAGATGCCCACGCCGCTGCGTCGCATGGACTACTGGGAGGCCATGGACACCTATGGCTCCGACAAGCCCGATACCCGCTACGGCATGCACCTGGTCGACCTGACCGATGTGTTCGCCAACTCCAAGTTCAAGGTCTTCGCGACCGCCGCGAACGAGGAGGGCTCCGTCGTCAAGGCCATCAACGCCAAGGGTGCCGGCGCCTGGGCCCGTGCCAAGATCGATAAACTCGCCGGCGTGGCTTCCACGTTTGGCGCCAAGGGCCTGGCCTGGATCGCCTTCCGCGAGGACGGCTCCATCAACAGCCCCATCGTCAAGTTCTTCTCGGACGAGGAGATGGCTGCTCTGCGCGAGCGCATGGACGTCGAGCCCGGCGACCTTGTGATGTTCGCCGCTGGCCCGCGCCTGCTCTCCGACGAGATCCTGGGCGGCATGCGTTCGCACATGGCCAACGCGCTCGAGATCAAGCGCGAGGGTCACGACTTCCTGTGGGTCGTCAACTTCCCGCTGTTCCACTGGGACGAGGACCGCAAGGC
>CAKUEZ010000090.1 GCA_934646965.1 uncultured Collinsella sp.
CCGAGCTCGGCGCTCGGTGTGATTTACGACCCGGTGTCGCTGCTGCATCCCAGCGTTGTCGGTGAGGCGCAGGAGATCACGTCGGACATGCTCTATCTGTGCGGCAGCAAGATTCGCGTGCTGCATGCCAAGGATTTTGAGGTCGTGGATAACGAGGATGAGGCTGGCTGGTGCGATGGCACGGGCTCGCGTCTGGTGTGCCGCGGCGTGGGCGAGACGGGCAAGTATGACTTTGAACCCGTGGTGGCTTGGGCCGCTGCTGCCTGCCCCGGTGTTCCGTGCGTGGTCGAGAACAGCGTGCCCGCAACGGCGTTGGGCTGTTTGACCACGTTGCAGAGTATGTCTGCACGCTGTGAGGGCGCGCATCGCGAGTTGTAATGTTGCCGACGGCCGTGGTGGCCGATTGGATTGCTGGTATTAGGCGGCGGCGAGGTGTTTTCGCCGTCGCTCATTTGGGTTAGATAAGAGGGGAATCGCGTGGCTATCCACATCGTCGAGGAAGCGAATCGTTGTCTGGGCTGCAAAAGGGCATTCTGCCAGATTAAGGGGTGCCCGGTGCAGACGCCCATTCCACAGGTCATCGACTTGTTCAAGCAGCGCCGTCTGGAGGAGGCGGGCGAGCTGCTGTTCCAGAACAATCCTATGAGCGCCGTCTGCTCCATGGTCTGCAACCACTCCGGACAATGTGAGGGTTCGTGTGTTCAGGGTCGCAAGGGTGCGCCGGTGCATTTTTCGAGCATCGAGAACTATATCTCGACGGCGTATTTGGACCGCAAGGAGTGGAAGCCGGCACCGTCGTGCGGCAAGAAGGTCGCCGTGGTCGGCTCCGGTCCCGCCGGCATTACCGTTGCCATTAAGATGGCCCAGCTGGGGTGCGCTGTCACCGTGTTTGAGCAGCGCCCCGAGATCGGCGGCGTGCTGGAGTACGGCATTCCGGAGTTCCGTCTGCCGCGTTCGCTCGTGCAAAAGTATCGCCATGTGATGTGCTCGCTCGGCGTGCGCGTGCGCCCGTCGACCACGATCGGTGGCGCGCTGCATATCGATGACCTGCTGCGCGACGGCTACGACGCGGTCTTTGTGGGCACCGGCACTTGGCGTGCCCGCAAGCTGGGGATTCCCGGTGAGTCGCGCGGTAACGTGCTGTTTGGTATCGACTATCTGGTCGACCCCACAAGTGTGGCGATCGGGCAGAACGTGGCGGTTATCGGCGCCGGTAACGTCGCTATGGATGTTGCCCGTACCGCGCTGCGCTCGGGTGCCCGCAAGGTCACCGTGTATGCCCGCTCGCGCCACATCTCGGCAATTGACGACGAGGTCGAGCTGACCGAGCTCGACGGTGCCGAGATTGTGTGCGGCAAGGCCATCTGCGCTATCGACGATAACGGCCCCGTGTTCGAGACGGCTATCTTCGACGAGGACAACAACGTGGTGGGCTACGAGGAAGAGCTCGACCATGCCGCGGCCGATACCATCGTCATTGCGGCCTCGCAGGTGCCCAAGGACAAGCTCGTGCTTACGACGGGCGGCCTGGAGACCGACCATCGCGGTCTGCTTTCGGTCGATGAGCACGGCATGACCACCGTGCCCGGCGTCTTTGCCGCCGGCGACGTGGTCAATGGCCCGTTGACGGTCGTCCATGCCGTGGCCGGCGCCAAGCTCGCCGTCGAAGGCATGACATCCTATCTGGGCCTCTAATCCCATCCCACCCCTCAGTTGCGGTGAAATAGTTCCTAGTTGGGCCGCCAAAGGCCTTAATCAGGAACTATTCCACCGCAACTTTTTTATGGGGGTCGGATTGAAAGTGGGAGAGTGCGAACGGCTACGGAGGCGGCTGGTGCTGATACGATAGGGGAATCAGCAAGTGCCGCCACGCGGCTCAAACGAAAGGAAGCCTGTATGGAGTCCTCCGCCTATCCGATGCTCTTTAGCCCGATCAAGGTCGGTACGACCGAGGTCAAGAACCGTGTCTTTATGCCGCCGGTATCCACCAACCTGGCCGACCACGGCTATGTGACCGATGACCTGGTCGATCACTACCGCGCTCGTGCCAAGGGCGGCGTGGGCCTCATCATTACTGAGGTCGTGACCGTCGAGCCCACCTATACCTACCTGCCGGGCGATATGTGCTGCTATGACGACACGTTCATTCCCGGTTGGGAAAAGCTCGCCGCCGCCGTGCACGAGTACGGCTGCAAGATCATGCCGCAGCTCTTCCACCCCGCCTACATGGCCTTTAACATCCCGGGCACGCCGCGCCTAATCGCCCCATCCTTTGTGGGCCCGTCCTATGCTCGCGAGGCACCGCGCCCCATCACGGTTGACGAGATTCACGAGCTCACGCACCAGTTTGGCGACGCCGCTGTGCGTATGCAGAAGGCCGGCGTCGATGGCGTCGAGGTTCATGCGGCGCACGCCCACGGTATGCTCGGTGGCTTCTTGACCCCGCTCTACAACAAGCGTACCGATGAGTACGGCGGCTCGCTCGATGCCCGTATGCGCTTCTTGCTCGAGGTCATCGCCGAGATTCGCGAGCGCTGCGGTAAGGACTTCATCATCGACGTCCGTATTTCGGGCGACGAGTACACCGATGGCGGCCTGACCCTCAACGACATGATCTATGTCTCGCGTCGCCTGGAGAAGGCTGGCGTCGACATGATCCACGTGTCGGGCGGCACCACCATCAAGCGCGGCTCCGCGATTCCCGCCGCCGGCACGCAGCAGGCCTCGCACGCCGCCTGCTCGCGCGAGATCAAAAAGCACGTCAACATTCCCGTCGCCACGGTCGGCCGCATTAACGAGGCATGGATTGCCGAGGAACTGATCGAGGACGGTGCCGCCGACATTTGCATGATGGGCCGCGCCAACCTGTGCGATGCCGAGTTCTGCAACAAGGCGGCTGCCGGCAACGCCGACGAGATTCGTCCCTGCATCGGCTGCCTGCGCTGCCTAAACGGCATTATGTTCGGCAAGCGCATCTCCTGCACCATCAACCCCGATGTCGAGCGCGACGAGGCCGGCTACGAGCCTGCCGCCGAGGCCAAGAACGTGCTCGTTGTGGGCGCCGGTCCCGCTGGCATGGAGGCGGCGTTCATTGCCGCCAAGCGCGGACATAACGTGGTGCTCGTGGACAAGCAGGACGAACCGGGCGGCGAGATGCGCATCGCAGCCGTTCCGCCGGCAAAGCAGGAGCTCACCCGCGTGATCAAGTACCAGTATCGTCGTCTGGCCGAGGCCGGCGTGAAGTGCGTCTTTGGTACCGAGCTTTCTGCCGAGGACATTCAGCGTGACTACGCCGGGTACGAGGTCGTCCTGGCCTATGGTGCCGAGCCCATCGCTCCGGCCTTTATGCAGAACTTTAAGCAGGTCATGACGGCTGACGACCTGCTGGGCGGCAACGCCTTCCCGGGCAAGAAGATCGTCATCGTGGGCGGAGGCACCGTCGGCTGCGAGACGGCTGACTACCTGGCCCCGCTGGTCAACGACCTGTCGCCGGCCAACCGCGACGTCACCGTCATCGAGATGACCAAGACGCTCGCCGCCAACGAGGGCGGTGCTGGCCGCGCGGTGCTCATCACGCGCATGCTCTCTAAGGGCGTCCACGTGCTGACCGAGGCCAAGGTGACCGAGATTACTGAGGACACCATCAGCTACGAGAAGGACGGCGAGATCCACACCATCACGGGTGCCGATACGCTGGTACTGGCGATGGGCTACCGCCCCAACACCAAGCTGGCCGACGACCTGGCTGCTGCCGGCGTTACCGCCCACGTGCTGGGCGACGCCAACAAGTGCGGCAACATCCGCGACGCTATCGCCGACGGCTACAAGGTGGCCTGCGCCCTCTAGTCAACCCTTTGGTGCAAAGGGGGCAGGTTACTTTGCACCAAGTTGGTGCATGTAAACCTGACGCTGATGCGCTGCGTGTTGCTCGTTGGAGATGCCCCGTCTGCGTTTTGCGGATGGGGCGTTTTCCCTCTGTTCTGATCTGTCTTTATTCCGTGTATGATAATGTATAGATAACGTCATACAGGAGGCTGAAAATGAGTGCGTCAGTTTTGAGCGTTCGAGTAGATGCGGCAATTAAGGAATCGTTTGCCGAGCTTTGCGAAGAACTCGGCATGACGTCCTCCGTTGCAGTCAATATGTTTATGCGTCAGATGCTGCGGGAGCGTTCTCTTCCGTTTATTCCTTCGCTTTCGGTCGATAAGGAAGAAGAACGGTCTGGCATTTTGACTATTGAGGAAATCAAAACCGCCGTAGTCTCGGCCGCGCGCAGTCGGGAGGCGATTCAATCAGTTACGCTGTTCGGTTCGTACGCCAGATGCGATGCACATGACGGCAGCGATATTGACCTGCGCATAGAGCTTGACCCGACAATGACGTTCGGGTTGTTTGCCCTCTCTTCCTTTGGAGAGGAAATCAAAGAGGCCACGGGCAAAAACGTTGATGTAGTTTCGAGTGAGCAGCTGCGCGAAGATTTCGCGCAGGCAATCGCCAAGGAGGGCGTGGTGCTCTATGTTCGCCCGTAAATCAGATGTGCAGCGCGCTCAAGAAATCCTTGAAGCGATCGATGAGACGAACAAAAGGATCAGGGCGTTCGACGTTACTGAGAGCGACTTTCTCTACGGCGATGACATCAAAGCCCGAACGCTCGCTGATTCACTTCTTATGTGCGCTCTGAGGGTGACGGAAGAGGCGGGTAAGCTATCCGAGAAGGCGCAGCGGCTTCATCCCGAAATTGAGTGGCGTGGCATCGTTGGAATGAGAAATTACCTTGCGCACGATTACGGCAATGTCGATCGGGCGGTTGTGTGGGACGCGGTGACCTCGGAGTTCCCAGCGCTTGCAAGGATTTGCCATCAGATTATCGACGAGTCCTAAAACAGGCGTTGCACCATTTCTAGCAAAAAAGCGGCGGTCGTCCCGTAGGGCGGCCGCCGCTTGCGTTTAGCTGCGATGGGTCGCGATTAGAGACCCAAGAGCTCCTTGACCTTGGCGATGATGGCCTCGTCGGTGGCGTTGGCGAAGAAGTACTCCTGGAAGTGCTCGCCAGCCAGGGCGCCCTTGACCAGATCCTGGTCGATCTCGCCCAGAACGTCGACGAGCGGACGCATGGTCACAGCGCGGACGCCGTCGAGGATCTTCTTGTTGCGCTGCTCGGGCTCGACGCGCTCGGCCGGGTAGCCGTTGCCCGAACCAAAGCCAAAGAGCTTCTCAAAGGTGTACTCGAGGTTGAGCTCCTGGCCCCAGCCGTTCTTGAGGGCGAAGGGCATGGCGACGGCGTTACCGTCGTTGACCTGGGCGAAGGTGTAGGCATCCAGCGGGTCGGCGACATGGCCGCAGAGCACGCCAGGGAAGGAGTTGCAAGCGAGCATGGCGCCCTCGCCGGTGCCGCAGCCGGTCACGACATAGTCGGCAGCACCGGAGTTGAGCAGCACGGCGGCAAGGATGCCGTTCTGAACATAGGTGAGGGGAGCGGAGCCCTCCTCGGCATACATGCCATAGTTAAAGACGGTGTGACCCATGGGCTCAACAACCTTCTTGAGGGCAGCCTCGATCATGGGGTTCTTGGAGTTCTGGGAGTTCTCGTTGATCAGAGCGATCTTCATTGCGAAATACCTTCCTATTTCTAACTTGCGGTGGAATAGTCCCTATTCATCCTGATAGATGGCCTATACAGGAACTATTTCACCGCAACTACTAAATGAACCTAAATGTGGGAGCGCGGTGAGCGAGCGGGCTTGAGACGGAGCAGGTTGCCTTGAAAGAGGAGGGAAGCGTACTTGGGTACGCGACCGACGATTGAAAGGCAAGATGCCCGTCTCAAGCCCGCGCAGCGCCTAAGCAGGCTGTTTGCCGATATAGGCCAGAATGCCGCCGTCGACGTAGAGGATGTGGCCGTTGACGAAGTTCGAGGCGTCGGAAGCTAGGAACACGGCGGGGCCCTTCAGATCCTCGGGCGTGCCCCAACGGGCGGCCGGGGTCTTGGCGATGATGAACTGGTCAAACGGGTGACGGCTGCCATCGGGCTGCGTCTCGCGCAGCGGCGCGGTCTGCGGCGTGGCGATATAGCCAGGCCCAATGCCGTTGCACTGGATGTTGGCCTCGCCAAACTCGGAGCAGATGTTCTTGGTGAGCATCTTCAGGCCACCCTTGGCGGCAGCGTAGCCGGCGATGGTCTCGCGGCCAAGCTCGCTCATCATCGAGCAGATGTTGATAATCTTGCCGTGACCCTTGGCGATCATGCCGGGCAGGCAGGCCTTGGACACGATAAACGGCGCGTTGAGGTCGATGTCGACGACGCGACGGAAGTCCTCGGCGCTCATCTCGAGCATGGGGGTGCGCTGGATAACGCCAGCGTTGTTAATCAGAATGTCGGGCGTGGTGCCAAAGTCGGCCTCGATCTTGGAGATGAGCTCGGCGACGACGGCCTCGTCGGTAACGTCGGCCACGTAGCCGTGAGCCTCAAAGCCCAGCTCGCGGTAGTGTTTCTCGGCCTCGGCGACCTTGTCGGCGTGACGCGCGTTAAAGGCGATTTTGGCGCCGGCCTCGCCGAGCGCCTCGGCCATGGCCATACCGATGCCATAGGTGGCGCCGGTCACCAGCGCGACCTTGCCATCCAGGTGGAAGCTGTCCATAAGGTTAGACATACCGGTCCTTTCAAAAGAAACGTTTATCTATAAAAAACCTGCTTCTAATACAAGGTCAGTATAGGAGAAGCCGCCAAATAATACTTGGAGCTTATCCAAAAATAGGTGAACGTTCACTTCTGACAGCTAAACGGTATGTGAGAATGAGGATAGGCCCTTAGGCGTTCTGCCCCTGCTTTCCCTCCGCAATCATGTTGCGGTTGTAGACCAGGTGCAGATACATCGCATCGTGTGCGGCGGTGGGATTGCGTGCGGCGATGGCATCGGCCACGCCGCGGTGGGTACGGATGGTCTCCTCGACGAGCTGTTTGCCGGTGACGTTGATAAACAGGGGAACAGAGGCCTTGAGCACGCCCATCAGACGGGGAACGACAAGGTTTCCGCAGCTCTCGGCAATGGCATTATGGAATGCGGTGTCGGCGGCAGAATAGTCTTCGCCAAGGGCGGCCAAGCGCTCGGACTCGTCGCAGAGTTCTTTAATGCAGGCAATTTGATCGTCGGTTGCGTGCTCGGCCGCCATGCTGGCCATCTGCGGCTCGATCATAAAGCGCACCTCGAGCAGGTCGCGCGCCAGACGCTGCTTGTCATCGATAAAGGTAAAGCCCAACGGGTCCTCGGCAACGCCGGGGTTGGACGCTACGTACGTGCCCGACCCCTGCTTAATGCGCACAATGTTACGCGATTGCAGCAACTTCATGGCCTCGCGAACGGTGCTCCGACCGGCTCCTAGGCGCTCAACCAGCACGGCTTCCTTGGGCAAGCGATCGCCCTGGCCAAGGTTTTCGTCCAGGATCAGTTGAATGATTTTATCAGCAATCTGCTCGGGGAGTCCCGACTCGGCTCGTGCCACGTTTCACCTCATGTCTAAGAATTCATCAGAGCTATTCTAGCCCATCAACGATGGGGTGCAGGTCGCTGCTCCCACGATCGACGAACAATATCTACCGTTCACCGCCAAAAACCGACCGTTCGCTAAAATACATCAGATGTATTTCAAAAAAGTTTCCCTTTGAAACATCAGACCTATTTGAAAACCGCTATAGTCGTAGCCGAATTCAAAAGGTCTGATGAATTGGAGGAAAGATGTCAGACCCAACGTTTATGGCAGACCCCACCAGGCTCGTCATCG
>CAKUEZ010000091.1 GCA_934646965.1 uncultured Collinsella sp.
CGAGCAGCCTTGCCCACCTTGTCGCGGAGGTAGTACAGCTTGGCGCGACGGACGCGACCATGACGGACAACCTCGAGCTTGCCGATCTTGGGGCTGTGAAGCGGGAAGGTACGCTCGACACCGACACCGAAGGAGATCTTGCGGACGGTGAAGGTCTCGCGGGAACCGGCACCAGCCATGCGGATGACGTCGCCCTGGAAGACCTGGATGCGCTCGCGGTCGCCTTCCTTAATGCGGTAGTGGACCTTGACGTTGTCGCCGACGCGAACCTGCGGGATGTCCTCGCGGATCTGCTGGCGCTCGATTGCGCGGATGTAATCCATGTGCAATTCCTTACTCTTCTAGAGGTGCCGTACCACCTTGGCCGGCACGTAGTTGAACAAACGTATTCGAGTATACACGCGCGCGTTTCTGCTGCAAGAACAATTTTTTACGCAGACAAAAAGACAAAACCCGCACATGACAACCGCCCGCCTCACGAATGAGACGGGCGGCATGAAGGGGGGCTACATCAAGCGTCTGAACATAAAACGCTAAGCGTCACGCTTGGCCTCGAGCTTGGCCTGGGCGGCAGCAAGACGCGCGAGCGGCACGCGGTAGGGCGAGCAGGACACGTAGTCCACGTCGGCGACGTTAAACAGGCCCTTGATGGACTTGGGGTCACCGCCGTGCTCGCCGCACACGCCAAAGTGCATGCCGGGGTTGGTGGTGCGACCCTTCTCGACGGCCATGCGCACCAGCTCGAGCACCGCCGTATCGATGGTCTCGAAGGGGTTCTCCTTCAGGATCTTCTTGTGCAGGTACAGCGGGATGAACTTGGCCTCGGCGTCGTCGCGGGAGAAGCCAAAGGTCGTCTGCGTGAGGTCGTTGGTGCCAAAGCAGAAGAAGTCGGCGTGCTGGGCGATCTCGTCGGCGACCATGCAGGCGCGCGGCAGCTCGAGCATGGTTCCCACGGGAATGTTGAGCTCGACGCCCTCCTCGGCGGAAACCTCGGCGATCACGCGCTCGATGACCTCGCGGGTCTGGACATGTTCGGCCGTGATGGAGACAAGCGGAACCATGATCTCGGGACGCGGGTCGACACCTTCCTTGATGAGGCGGGCGGCAGCCGTTGCCACGGCGCGAACCTGCATGAGCGGCAGGTCGCCAAAGACGACGGACAGACGCACGCCGCGCAGGCCGAGCATCGGGTTGGACTCGACCATGCCATCGATGCGGCGCAGGCGGGCACGCAGGACGGCGAGATCCTCCTCGGGCGCGCCGGCGGCCTCCTTCTTAGTGATGGCGACCTCGAGCTCGCGGGGATCATCCAGGAACTCATGCAGGGGCGGGTCGAGCAGGCGCACGACCACATCGCGACCGGACATGGTCTTAAACATGGCAAGGAAGTCCTCGGTCTGAACCTTGAGCAGATCGGCCAGGGCCTGCTGCTTGACGGCCTCGTCATCGGACAGGATGAAGCTCTGGATGATGTTCTTGCGGTCGCCCAGGAACATGTGCTCGGTGCGGCACAGACCGATGGCCTCGGCGCCAAACTCAAGCGCGAGCTCGGCATCCTCGGGGTTGTCGGCGTTGACGCGCACGTGGTTGGCATGCCCGTCGGACTCATCCAGGCGAATCTCGTCAGCCCAGGAAAGGATGGTGTCCAGATCGCCGGTGAGCTCGGCGGAGACCAGGTCGACCGCGCCGTCGACAACGATGCCCTGAGTACCGTCGATGGAGATGATGTCACCCTCGTGCAGTACGCGATCGCTGCCCTCGATGCGCACGACCTTCTCGGCAGCATCGATATGGAAGCGCTCGACACCGCAGACGCAGGGCGTACCCATGCCGCGGGCGATAACTGCGGCATGGCTCGTCTTGCCACCGTGGCTCGTCAGGATACCCTCGGCGGCAACCATGCCCTTCAGGTCGTCAGGGTTGGTCTCCCAACGGACCAGGATGACCTTGTGACCCTCGTTCACGCGTGCGACGGCATCGTCGCTCGAGAACACGACCTCGCCCACGGCAGCACCGGGACTGGCGTTAAGGCCGCAGGCCAGTGCCTCGTACTTCTTGGAGGAGTCGAACTGCGGGTGCAGGAGCTGGTCGAGCTGCGCTGGGTCAATGCGGCTCACGGCTTCCTCGCGGGTGATGAGGCCCTCCTCAACCATCTCGATGGCGATACGCAGGGCGGCGGTGGCGGTGCGCTTGCCCACGCGAGTCTGGAGCATCCAGAGCTTGCCCTGCTCGATGGTGAACTCGATATCGCACATGTCGCGATAGTGGTCCTCGAGCGTCAGGAACACGCGCTCGAGCTCCTCGCCCGCGGACTCAAGACCCGGAGTAGTCTTGAGATCGGAGATGGGCTCGGTGTTGCGGATGCCGGCAACGACGTCCTCACCCTGAGCGTTGACCAGAAAGTCGCCGTAGAACTCCTTGGTGCCGTCGGCCGGGTTGCGCGTAAAGGCGACGCCGGTCGCGGAGGTCTCGCCCTTGTTGCCAAAGGCCATCGCCTGGACGTTGACGGCGGTGCCGAGCTCGTCGGAGATGCCATGCTGCTTGCGGTAAATGCAGGCGCGCTCGTTCATCCAGCTGCCAAATACAGCCTGAATCGCGAGGCGCAGCTGGAGCTCCGGATCGTGCGGGAAGACGGGCTTACCATCGACGACCTCCAGCTCGGGGTACAGGGCGGCCTCGACGTTGTCAGAGAAGATGCCCTTAAAGGTCTCGACGAGCTCCTGCAGGTCCTCGGCCGAAAGCTCGGAGTCCACGCGGACGCCGGCAACCAGGCGGGCCTGGGTCAGGGCGTTCTCGAACAGGTCGGCGTCGACGCCCATGACGACATTGGAGAACATCTGGATAAAGCGGCGATAGCTATCCCAGGCAAAGCGCGGATTCTGCGTCTGGGCGATGAGGCCCTGGACGGAATCGTCGTTGAGGCCCAGGTTGAGGACCGTATCCATCATACCGGGCATGGAGAACGGAGCGCCCGAGCGCACCGATACGAGCAGCGGGTCACGGGCGTCGCCGAGCTTTTTGCCGCAGCGGGCCTCGAGGTCAGCCTCGGCGGCAACGATCTCGTCGAGTGCGCCGGCAGGCCAAACATTGCCGGCACCGGAGTACTCGACGCAGGTCTGGCAGGTAATGGTAAAGCCACCGGGAACCGGCAGGCCGATACGGCTCATCTCGGCAAGGTTGGCGCCCTTACCGCCAAGGACGAAGTTCATGGACTTATCGCCCTCGGTAACGCAAGTGCCCTGGGCATCGGTGCCAAAACGGTAAACCCTCTTGCAATCGCTCACGATACATCCCCTTCCATGTGTTCGCACACACGACCGTGGTAACGAATCGACCCGCCGGATGCGGGCCGTGAGGGAACTATACGGCGGGTTTTGAGCAGGCTTGAGCAGAGGATGCGCGGTTTGGTAAACGTGCTAAAACTGACGGTAAACGGTAGGTAAAGTTGGTTACCTTATGAAGATACCAGTACAACGTAATTGCAGGTCAAATGCGATGGAAACTGCTAAATCGCTTTAGCAAATAGACCAATAAATTATGTTATTGAAATTTGCTAAATGACCAATAACCAGGTAGGACAAAATACATCAGAAGTATTTGTCCCAAATAGAATGCTCAGCGATTGCTACTGCTGGGCACGGCGAGCAGCGCGGCGGGCCCTTGCCTCCTGAATCACCTCGAGGTGCGCGATAATCTCGGACGCGCTTTCCTCGATTGCCTTACCGTCGGTGCGCACCACAAAGCAGCCCAGGCGCTTCATGAGCGCACGAGCCTCCTCAAGCTCACTGCGAACGCTCTCGGGCTCGGCATAGGATCCGGCAACGGCGCGGGCGTAGTCATCGCCTAGGCGGCTATCGCGAATCTCGGAAATCACATCGACGGTCGAAATCAGACCGAACAGACGCATCGGGTCGACCTCGTAAATCGACTTGGGCGGCTCCATGCCGTGTGCCAGCGGAACGTTGGCGACCTTGTAGCCATGATAGGCCAGATACATCGACAAGGGCGTCTTAGATGTACGAGAAACACCCAGCAGCACGATATCGGCGCCCGACAGATCGTCGCAACCGCGTCCGTCATCGTGCTCGACAAAATACTCCATGGCCTCGATGCGATGGAAATAGCGGTCGTCGGTCTTGTGGATCACGCCCGCCACACCCTTGGGCGCAACACCGATGAGAGACGACAGCACGGCAAGCGTCGGGCCGATCAGGTCGACCGAACGGATATGTAGCATGCCCAAGTAGTCGAGCACGCGGGCACGAAGCGCCGGGTCGACGATCGTGTGGAACACGGCGATATCGCGATGGTCGGCGTCTACGCGCGGACCGACAAAGGACTCGACCTGCTCCACCGAGGTCACCTTGGGCAGGCGCAATACACGAAAAGCCCCTTCATCAAATTGCCCGGACGCCGCAAGCACCACCTCGCAAGCGGTATCTCCGAGCGAGTCGGAGATAACGATGACGGTGGGACGAGCGGTGACCGGGCAATCCATGCGGGGCTCCTTTTGCGCTTACGCGCAGGCTAGCTTACTTTTTGCGGGCAAGCTCACCGATGTTGGCGATGCCGGAGAAAACGGCCTCGAAGCGGTTGAGCAGCTTAAGGCGATTATCGCGGAGCTGCTCGTCCTTGTCCATGACCATGACCTCGTCGAAGAAACGGTCAATGGGCGCGCGCAGGGCTGCCAGGGCGGCAAACGCGGCCGGGTAATCCTCGGCGGCGAGAGCGGCTTCAACGGCGGTCTGAGCGGCCTCAGAGGCGTCGGCAAGCGCAAGCTCGACCTCGCCCATCAGGCTGCGGTCGTACTCCGCGCCCAGCTCGGGCTTGGAGATATGCGCGGCACGGGCATAGGCGGTCGCCAGGTTGTCGAAGGTCTCGGCATCGTTCTTGCGCGCCTCGTCGAGCGCGGCGCAGCGGGCGAAGAAGACCGACGGCGCGATGATGTGCACCGCGGAGACGGCGGCAACGGTATCGGCCGGGATCTTCTCGTCACGGGCTATGCTCACCAGACGGCCGTGGAAGAAGTCGCGGACCTGCTGGGCGACCTCGGCGGCGTCAAAGGCAATGCCCTGCTCGGTATAGAGCTCAAGGGCAAAGTCGATGAGCGACGTGGGGTCGATCGGCAGGCGATCGCGCAGGATGTTGATGATGCCGATAGCGGCGCGGCGCAGCGCGTACGGGTCGGAAGAGCCGGTCGGGGGCTCGCCGATGGCAAAGATACCGGCGATGGTATCGAGCTTATCGGCGCAGGCCACGATGCAGCCAGCGGTGCCCTCGGGCAGCTCATCGCCGGCAAAGCGGGGACGATAGTGATCGCGGATGGCGTGGGCGACCTCGTCGTTCTCCCCCATCGCGGTGGCGTAGTAACCGCCCATCACGCCCTGCTGGCTCGTGAACTCGACGACGGCGTTGGACACCAGGTCGGCCTTGCACAGGTGCGCGGCGCGGCCGGCATCGGCGGCCAGGTGAGCGCCCAGGTGAGCCTCGCGGGCAATGGCAAGCGCGAGCTGCTCAATGCGCTCGGACTTGGCGAGCACGCTGCCGAGCTTCTCCTGGAAGGCGACCTTGGCCAGACGCTCACGGAACTCATCGAGAGAGATCTTCAGATCCTCCTCGTAGAAGAACTTGGCGTCGTCCAGACGGGCGCGCACGACGCGCTCGTTGCCGTCGATCACGCGCTCGGCGTTCTCGGGCTTGCTGTTGGAGACGATCACGAACTCACGCGTCAGCTTGCCCTCGCCGTCATAGATCGGGAAGTAGCGCTGGTTGGTGAGCATGGACTCGCAGATAATCTCGTGCGGGACCATGAGGAACTCCTCGTCGAAGGTACCGACGAGGACCGTCGGCCACTCGCAGAGGTTGATGACCTCCTCGAAGACCTTCTTGGGCGTGTCGACGTGGCAACCGGGACGGGCAGCCTCGACCTCGGCGATGCCGGCGAGGATGGCCTCGCGCCGGCGCTCGGCGGAAAGCACGCCGGCGTCCTCGAGCACCTGCTCGTAGAAGGCGGGGCTGGCGACCACGTGGTCACCGGGGCCCAGGACGCGATGGCCGCGCGTGGTGTTGCCGCTCGTCACATCGGCAAACGACACGGGCACGACGTCCTCGCCCAGAAGACAGCAGATCCAGCGGACCGGACGTACGAACGTGGCGTGCTCGTGGCCCCAGCGCTGAGAGCGGTAGTTGGGCCACTGCAGGCCGGCGATGGTCTTCTCGCACAGGGCCGTCAGGATCGGGGTAGCCGGGGCAGAAGGGATGTTCTTCTCGGCAAAGACGTACTCGCGGCCGTCGGTGTCCTCGCGGCGCACCAGGTCCTCGGCAGCCACACCGCACTTGCGGGCAAAGCCCTGGGCGGCCTTGGTGGCGTTACCGTCGGCGTCGAAGGCGATGTTGGCCGCGGGGCCACGCTTGACCTCGTGAACCTCATCGGTCGCGGTGGCGACATCGGCAACGAGCGCGGCAAGACGACGCGGGCTCGAGATCACGCGGACCTCGCCGTGGGCCAGACCGGCCTCGTCGAGACCCTTGGCGATCATGGTGCCAAGCTGCTTGACGGCATTGTTCAGCGGCGCGGAGGGCATTTCCTCCGTACCGATCTCAAACAGGAAATCCTTAGCGTCTGCCATGGCTTACGCCACCTCGCCTTCCTGGTCGGCATTCTCGTTGATTCCGGCGACCTCGGCCATATAGGCCTCGCAGCACGCCTTGGCGACGGCGCGGACGCGCAGGATGTAGTTGGCGCGCTCGACCGCGGACAGCGCGCCGCGGGCATCGAGCAGGTTGAAGGCATGGCTGCACTTCATAACGCAGTCGTATGCCGGCAGCGGCAGCTTGCGCTCAAGGCAGGAGTGGCACTCGGCCTCGTAGTCGTCAAACTTCTGACGCATCATCTCGACGTTGGCGACCTCAAAGTTGTAGGCGCTGAACTCGCGCTCGTTCTCGAGGAACACGTCGCCGTAGGTCATGGGCGTACCGTCGGGCAGATAGCTCCACACCAGGTCGTAGACGGAGTTGACGCCCTGGGCGTACATGGCGATACGCTCCAGGCCGTAAGTGATCTCGACGGGCACGGGATCGACCTCGATGCCGCCCACCTGCTGGAAGTACGTGAACTGCGTGACCTCCATGCCGTTGAGCCAGACCTCCCAACCAAGGCCCCAAGCGCCAAGGGTCGGGCTCTCCCAGTCGTCCTCGACAAAGCGGACGTCATGATCGTTGGGGTCCAGGCCGATGGCAGCCAGCGAACCCAAGTAAAGCTCCTGGGCGTTGACCGGCGAGGGCTTGATGAGCACCTGGAACTGATAGTAGTGCTGCATGCGGTTGGGGTTCTCGCCGTAGCGGCCGTCGGCGGGACGGCGGCAGGGCTGCGCATAGCAGGTGCGCCACTCGGCGGGACCGAGCGAGCGCAGCGTGGTCGCGGTATGGAAGGTACCGGCACCGACCTCGGAGTCATAGGGCTGCATAATGACGCAGCCCTGCTCGCCCCAGTACTGCTGGAGGCGCAGGATGATGTCTTGGAAGGAAAGCGATGAAGCGTTCATGCCTCTAATATCCCCTCGTCGAAACGATTACACGGTTAGGTACTGTACTATAGCGGTTTTTAGTCGAT
>CAKUEZ010000092.1 GCA_934646965.1 uncultured Collinsella sp.
GGGGCGGTCCTGAGCATCACCGACGACCGCGGTCGCACGCTCGCGGCCGATGACACGTGGGATGCGGAGGGCAAGGCTACCGTCACCACGGGCGAGGACGGCCGCGTGACCGTCTCGGGCGTGGACTCGGGCAAGCTGGAGGTCCGCGAGCTCAAGGCGCCCAAGGGCTACACCGCCTTTGAGGGCACGCGCTCCGTGACAG
Source organism: uncultured Collinsella sp. (assembly GCA_934646965.1). Taxonomy (GTDB): domain Bacteria; phylum Actinomycetota; class Coriobacteriia; order Coriobacteriales; family Coriobacteriaceae; genus Collinsella. The sequence continues at coordinate 203 of CAKUEZ010000092.1, forward strand.
TCAAGGCCGAGGGCCTGGACGTCGACCAGGTGGCCGCCGCCAAGCCCAAGCTCACCATCACCGCCGAGTCGCCCCTGCGCGCCGACAGCGCGGACGGGTCGACGGGCAGCCTGGAGGCGTCGCTCATCAACACGCCCACCGGCACGCCCCCTAGCACTATCACCGGAGGCTTCATGCCCTCGACAGGCGATATGGCAATGTACGCCGCGGCCGCCGCAGCGGTCGCCGGAGCCGCACTCCTCGTGGTCGCGCTCCTGATCAAGCGGGGAGGCGGCAACCATGCAGAGTAACCAATGGCCCCACAGAGAGCGGGGCGAGACATAACCAAGCAAATGCTTAGACACAGACAGATGGTTTTAGATCAAATGGATTTCAAGCAGAAAGCAGAGGAAAAGAAGATGAGTATGAGCAAGAACATCGCCCGCCTGGCAGTGACGGCCGGCCTCACGGCAGCGCTGAGCTTTGGTGGCGTGATGGCCCCGGTGACCATGGCGTTTGCGGCGGATGCGGGCTCGACCGTGACGTTCGATGATACTGATTATGCAACGTCCACGACGTATAAGGGTATCCAGATCTTCAAGGCGACGGTTACCAAGACCGGCGAGAACACCACGGTAAGCGGGATTGAGTGGGCCGGTGCCGATGCGACTGCGCAGCAGGCGATTCAGAACGCTGTTGTTGAGGCGATTAAATCTAAAGACAACAATTACAACAGCACGAACGCTCAGGATGCAGCTGAATTTCTGAACACGAATGCTGGCGTCTCGGGGACGTCCGAGCAGGTTAAAAACGATAATGTACTGAGTCTGATTGCCGCCAATCTTGAGAAGAGCACTGGGCTTGAGTGGAAGGAAACGCCGGCAAACAGTAATCAGCTTACCGGTCTCTCTGCTGGTTACTGGCTGTTCCTCACCAAGGAGCCTGGTAAGCCTGGCGGAAAGTCTACTGACGCATTTACGGCTCCTGTGTATGCCGTGATTGACGGTACCGGCACAACAACCGTTAAGCCCAAGAAGAGCATCCCCACGGTCGAGAAGAAGATCCTTGATGACGCGGATGCCTCCGGCGCCGACATCAAGGGCTCCGACAAATGGAAGGACGTCGCCGACTCCCAGATCGGCCAGGAGGTCAACTACAAGCTCACCGGCACGATCGCCAGCAACTACGCCACTTACGATAGCTATGCCTACAAGTTTACCGACAAGCTTTCGACGGGTCTGGATTATGTCAATGGCTCAGTCGAGGTATACGCCCTGAACAACAACGCCTACACCAAGATTAGCTTGAGTTCCTATACGGTTAAATTCCAGGATAAGAATCTTACCGTTGACTTTGCTGTTGACAACAACGGTAAAAAGGGTTTGAAGTCTGCCACTGCTGACGGTACTGGTACACTCAGCATTGATGCTAAGACCCAGATCGTTGTCTTCTACAAGGCCAAGCTTAACAAGGACGCTGTTATTGGCAACAACACCACGGAGAACACCGCGGGCGGCAACCCCAACACCGTTAAGCTTGAGTACTCCAACAACCCGTATGGCGTTGGCACGGGTGAGACGATCGAGGACACCGTCGCCGACTTCGCATTCAAGCTCAACCTCAAGAAGGTCGACCAGGGTACCGAGAAGGGCCTTGGGAATGCCGTCTTCACCATCCAGTCCGCGGACACGAATACCGAAAACCAGTATATTGCCTCGACGGAGGGTACTGTTGATGGCGTCAGTGTCGTCGCGGGTCAGCTCGTGACCGTCACCAATACTGAAAACCTTCCCGAGTGTGTGAAGTTCACGTCCGACAAAGACGGCAAGATCACCGTCTCCGGCCTCGACGCCGGCTCCTACAAGGTGACCGAGGTCCAGACCCCCGACGCTGCCAAGTACCCCACCAAGGCCGCCCCCTTCACCTTCACCATCACCGCGACGTATGACAAAGACACGATGAAGGTGAAGACCCTTGAGGCAAAGGTGCCTGAGGCAGACGAGAAGCGCACCGACATCGCCTTCGGCAAGCTTGACGGTAATGCCGGCGACAATGCTCTTCATGGTACAGACAGCACCGGCACCAACGCCGCTGCCGGCGAGGTCACCATCAACGTCGGCAACACCAAGTCCGTCGGCCTCCCGCTGACCGGTCTCAACGGCGTGACCTTCACTTGGATCGCCGGTGGCGCGGTGCTGTGCATCGGCGTGGCGCACCTCATCCGCAGCCGTAAGCAGGCTGAGGAGTTCGAGCAGGAGTAACGCTCGCTCACCCATCCCTTTGGCAGGTGGGATGTGATGGCCATGAGACTTGCGGACACTTTTCTCGTCCATTGACGTTCTTGCTTTGCCATTTTCTTTTCGGGGCAGACTCCGCGCTGGAGTTTGCCCCGTTCTTTTTGGACAACACAGGCAGCCTCCACCGTCCGGTGCGGACTCATCCGTCATCGCGTTTTTTGACTCGTATGAGGTTCGGTTTAAGGTCCGTAGGCGCACGCGCGGTGCGGACGGTAGAAGGCATTTGCGCCGCAACAAGCGCAAATAAGAATGCCCGGGGTTCGGAGCCCGGGCATTTAACAACGTCGGAAACTGGTCGCCCGCGCTCTCGTTCATTTACGCGGGGTGCGTCGTTTCCTGTAGCTATTGTATCCCGAATCGCTCCGCCGATTCGGGACATTTTGAAAACTCAAACACGTCGGGCAAACCCGGACAATGCTGCCAGGCTCCGCTGCTCGAAGGATCGTGTGTGTAACCATCGAACAAATGTTTGTCAAAATCGCGTTCACCAGGCGCAAGCGCGTGCGCTCGCAGTAAAATGGCCTTGCGACGCATCCCGTGCGCGGGCGGCCGACGACTCGATCGGAGGTCCCCAAATGCTGAAATTCCTTAACGCGCTCGCTGCCCTCGCGGCGGTGGGCACGTTCGTCATCGCGTTTTTTGACTCGTATGAGGTTCGGTTTAAGGTCCGTAGGCGCACGCGCGGTGCGGACGGTTCTCGGCGTTTGCGCCGCAAGCGCAAATAAGAACGGCCGGGGCTGCAGCCCGGCCGTTTAAAACGTTAGAAAACTAGGCCGCCCGCGCTCCTTAACACTTACGCGGGATGCGTCGTTTTCTACAGACATTCTATCCCGAATCGCCCCGCCGATTCGGGACATTTTGAAAACTCAAATACGGGCCCATACCTGATAGAAATCACATCATTTCCGAAAATTATGTATAATTCCAATATCAACTGGAACTAAGCGAAAAAGATGGAAATGAACGAAGCGCTTACCTACTTACAAGAAGCACTGGGCCTCTCCGCCAAGGCTAAAACTTGGCCTGGATCCGCACACTTGCCGCTGCATCTGCGGTCGATTGAGGTTCGCGCCGTTGACGCAAATGGTTTTTCTTTTTTGCTTGCAAGCTTGCCTACTGGCGTCGGGCTTCCCGAGGCCAAAAGGGTCTATAGCCAGCTAACCTTGCGTTCGGAGGCTCCTGTTGTCATTTCGTTCCCTGATGCCGATGCGCGCCAGCGCAAGGCATTGGTCGCGCAAGGGATTCCCTTTGTTTGCCCCGGTAGACAGGCTTTTCTTCCATTTATGGGCGCTGCCTATACGGAGAGACGCGGTGCCCGGTTTCATAATCGCGCGACCAAGATGTCACCCAACGCGCAGGCTGCCGCAATCTGGGGAGCAGGTCAGGAGTCATATCATCCCGATGACCTTTGTCGTGCGCTCGGGATTTCGGCAAGCCGTGCGAGCGAGGCCATAACCGAGCTTGTAGACAGGGGGCTCGCAAGGCGCGAGCGGCGCGAACGGCGTGTCATTGTGTTACCCGTGGTCGTGGATCTTCTGCTCAGTGAGCACATTGCAGAGCTTTCCTCGCCTGTCTCGAAGGTTATTTTTGCAAGGAAGGCACCACAGATCGATCGCCTTGCTGACGCTGGGGAGACGGCGCTCGCTGCGCGTTCGATGCTCGCTGCGTCGGGCGTGGAGCAAAAGGCTGTCTTAAGAAGTGCATGGCGTGAGCTGCGTGACCTTGAAGTCGCAGACGGGGAACTGCCGGATAACGAAACGGCGATGATCCAAGTGTGGCGCTATGCGCCCGTGTTTGCCGACTCCTCCCGTATCGACGACATTTCACTTGCGCTATCTTTGGCGGCAATCGACGATGAACGAATTCAGCTCGAAGTCGATCGCATGTTTGGAAAGGAATATCCATGGCAGGAAGCGCTGTAGAAGGTCTCCAAGAATTTCGGCAGCATATGCAGGAAGCTGAAGGGTCGTATGCCCTTATCGGCGGCACAGCATGCGACATTTTGCTCGCGGAGGCGGGACTTTCGTTTAGGGCGACCCACGATTTTGATGTGGTCATTGTCGCCGATGACCGGTTGCCTCAGACGGCCGAAGCCATATGGACCTTGGTGCGTGATGGCGGCTACCGCTGCGGCTGGGGTGAAAGCGAAGCCTCGTGTTTTTATCGGTTTACGGAACCAAAGAGGCCGGGTTATCCCCATATGATCGAGCTCTTCGCGAAGTGCCCCGACTTTCTAAAGGCTCGTGAGGGAGTCGATGTGACGCCAATTCACGTTGATGAAAACATAAGCAGTCTTTCGGCTATTTTGCTGGACGATGCCTACTACAGCTTGTTTCTTCAGGGAATTCGGACAGTAGACGGTGTTTCGGTCCTGGATACGGAATACATTGTCCCGTTCAAAGCGAAGGCGTATCTCGACCTAAAAGCTAGAAGGGAGGCCGGGGAGAACGTTGACTCGAGGAAGGTCAAAAAGCATAAACGCGATGCGCTGAGGCTTGCTCAGCTGCTTGGCGAGTCGGAAGGTGTCGATCTGGGCGGAGAACTGAAGGACGATATGCTTGCGTTTGTTAAAGATTGCGAGGTGGGCGACGTCAATCTGAAACAGATCGGGGTTGCGGGCGTAACGATGGCGCAGTTGCTCGAGACGATGAAAGCAACATATGGCTTGATTGGTTGAGTGGGGTTACGTGGCCCGAACGGTGCAGCCTAGCTGCGTTGTCCGGCGCATGAGCTCGCTAATCGGCTATTATTTGTTTAGACAACCTGAGCTGTAAAGGAGTGACCGGCGATGGTGCAGGGCGCCAAACATATGAAGAGCAACAACGCCGTGGATAACGGTGGCTCAAGCCCCCAGCCCAAACCTCAACCAAAGCCCAAGCGTCGTCGCAAGCGGCTGCCGCGCTGGGCCGACCGGCTCATCACTATCGTCATCATCCTTATTGGCGTGGGCCTTATGACTTGGCCGTGGATCTTGGACCGGCTCGAGGCCTCGGGCGTGTTCAACCAGATCAGCACCGTGTCCAGCACGGTGGATGCGCTTTCGGAAGAGGAGCGCGAGCGCATTCTGCTGCAGGCACGCTCCTTTAACGAGCAGCTAGCTGGCGAGGCCACCGAACTTCCCGCCGACCAGATCGAACCCTACGATCAGCAGCTCATCTTTGACCGCGACCCCATGATGAGTTGGGTCGAGATCCCCTCCATCGACGTGAGCATGCCCATCTACCACGGCACAAGCGAGGAGGTCCTTATGGCGGGCGTCGGCCACCTGGAGGGCACGAGCCTGCCGGTGGGCGGCGCCTCGACGCATTGCGTGCTCACCGCGCACTCGGGCATGCGCAACCTGAGCATGTTCGACGACATTCATTCGCTGGAGCCCGGCGACCTGGTGCTGCTGCACACCATGAACAAGACGCTTGCCTACAAGATGGTCGACTCCGAGGTCGTGCTGCCCGAGGAGATGGAGTCGCTGACCATCGAGCCCGGCGCCGACAAGGTGACACTCGTCACCTGCACGCCCTACGGCGTGAACGACCATCGCCTGCTGGTACATTGCGTGCGCACCAAGTACAACAAGAAGGACGTCGACAAGCAAAAGTCGCTGGCCGGCCGCCACTGGGGCAAGCGCGAGTTCGCCGTGCTCATCGTGGTCGTGGCCATTCTGCTGTTGCTGCTGGACATCGTCATCCACGCGATCCGAAAGCGCCGCAAGGCCAAGGCCTCGGCATAAGGCGTCACCCAGAACCACCACAATGGGGACAGGCACCTTTGTGGTGGTCGGGGCTTCCAAACCGTCCCAACATTCGATGAAAATCGCGATTTTGCCGAAAAACGTCGAATGTTGGGACGGTTTTTGTTGCAGGTGGAACGGTTTTCGCCGCAGGTCCGCCGAACCGCGCCCTGCCAACCCGCCGTCCTCGTTACGTTTTCGCTGCATTTGGGTAAAGCGCCTGCTCCAAGCCGGCGTTGCCCTGTATACTAGAGCGGTTTAACTGTTATGCGGAAGGGAGCGCCTATGGCACTCAGCGAGAAAGACGTGCGCGGCATCGCCGAGTACGCAAAGATCGCACTGACCGATGACGAGCTCACCCAGATGACGTCCTACATGAACGACGCCGTCCAGATGCTCGAGCCCGTCTTGCAATATGACTTGCCCGACGTGGAGCCCACGTTCCATCCCATCGGAAGCCTGTCCAACGTGATGGGCGACGACCTGCGCGAGCCCGAGCGCGACCTGCCGCTCGACGTTGCGCTGGAGAACGCCGGCAGCGCGCGCGACCGTTACTTCCGCGTGCCGTCCATTTTGGGAGAGGGGGAGAGCGAGTAATGGCGCAGAGCTTCGATTCCCTTACCGCCGCCCAGATCGCCGCGGGCGTTGCCGCCGGCGACTTTACCGCTACCGAGGTGGCTCAGGCCTCCCTTGCCGCCATCGAGTCGCGCGAGGGTGGGGTCCAGGCATTCCTGCAGGTGTCGCCCGAGCTCGCGCTCGAGGCCGCCGCGCGCGTGGATGCCGACCGTGCCGCCGGAAAGCCGCTGCCCCCGCTCGCGGGCGTGCCGCTGGCCATCAAGGACAACATGAACCTCGTGGGCACGCGCACCACCTGTGCTTCCCGCATGCTCGAGGACTACCAGAGCGTCTACACCGCCACCTGCGTCCAGCGCATGCTCGACGCCGGCTGCCTGCCCATGGGCAAGGCCAACATGGACGAGTTCGCCTTTGGCAGCTCTACCGAGAGCTCGGCCTTCCACCGTACCAACAACCCCTGGGATACCGAGCGCGTGCCCGGCGGCTCCTCGGGCGGCTCCGCTGCTGCCGTCGCCGCGGGCGAGGTCGCGCTCTCGCTGGGCTCGGACACCGGCGGCTCCATCCGCCAGCCGGCGGCGCTCTGCGGCGTGGTGGGCCTTAAGCCCACGTATGGCGCCGTGAGCCGCTACGGCGTGGTGGCCTTTGGCTCGTCGCTCGACCAGGTTGGTCCCTTTGGCCGTACGGTCGAGGACGTCGCGCTGGCCATGAACGCGCTCACCGGCGCGGGCCACGATCCGTACGACTGCACCAGCCAGGACTGTGCCGTCGACTTTACCGAGCACCTCAACGACAGCATCGAGGGCAAGCGCGTGGGCAT
>CAKUEZ010000093.1 GCA_934646965.1 uncultured Collinsella sp.
GCCATGCTCACGGCGGGCGTGGTTTCGTGTGCCGTGGTCCAGCCGTGGGCTCATATGCCGGCGCTCGACGCTGCCGGTATCGAGGCGCTTGCGGTGTTTGTGATTGTGGGCTCGTTCTTGGCGTACATGCTCTATATGCAGGGCGTTAAGGACATCGGTTCGGTGCGCGCGAGCCTGATCGGAACCGTGGAGCCGGTGTCGGCAACCATTACCAGCGCGGTTATGCTGGGCACGGTGTTTTTGCCGACCGACCTTATCGGCTTTGCCATGATCATCGTGATGATGTTCCTGACGGTGTAGCCGGCGCCACTTTCCAGGCAGATATGGTGTTGCACCACAAATCCGCCAATTGCTGCCCGCGTCTGGAGTTTAACTGACGATGCGCAATATGTCATAAACTAATAGCGTTATTGACGTTATGTATTGCGAGGACTCCTCTATGGCTGGTAACCACTTTAAGAACAGCGACGGCAACCGTCCTGCAGTTCCGCCGCGTTCAAACGGGACTGGAAAAGCCGGCGTGCCGAGTGGATCTGGCCAAAACAGCGCCGGCAACCGCACGTCTCCGGGCGAAACGGCGATGTTTGCCGCTTTGTACGAACAGTCTCAGAAGGCTAAGCAGACTGGCCGAGCGGGTAGACAGGCATTTCCCGGTACGGCAGGCCCCGCGGCTTCGTCGGGCAGGGTTCGTCCGGCATCTGCGGACGGCGCGAATGCCGCCGGTCCTACCAGCCCTGCCAACAATGTCAGCCCCAATAACCATGCAAATTCCGCCAACAACGCCAACCCCGCCAGCAACGCTCCTTCTGCTGGAGACGCAGGGTTTGGTGACAACCTTGGCACCATCTATACGGGCGCTTCCGAGACCGGCACGTTTGCCCGTCTCAATGACGACGGCGCCGAGTTTAAGGGCTCGGGCTCCAAGGAAGATTATTACGATTTTGGCCTGAACTACGGTGGCGATTCCTCGACCAGCTCGACTTCGGACGGTCTGGTTCGCCATCGCCATCGCAAGGGCGAGCGTAAGAAGCGCCGCATCGCCGCCATTGTCGCCGCTGTCGTCGCGGTGATTCTCGTCGCGCTGGGCGTGAGCGGCTTTATGCTGTTGAACTCGGCAAAAACCGTGAAGGGCCAAGCGAAGGAAGCCGTCCAGATCGTCGCTGGCCTTAAGGGCAAGGTCACTTCCGGCGATTTTTCGACGCTGCCCGACGACGCGAAGAAAATCGACGAGCTCTGCAAGAGCATGAAATCGGAGACCTCGAGCCCGCTGTGGACGATGGCTTCGTTTGTCCCGGTGTACGGCAGCGATGTCGCTGCGGCTCGCACCATGATCGACGCCCTATCCGATGTCTCGAGCAACGCGCTGGTCCCCATGGCCGATAACCTTTCGCAGGCAACGCCCGGCAAGCTGTTCCAGGACGGAACGATTAACGTGTCCGCGCTGCAGGCGGTCGCCGATTCGCTCTCCGATAGCTCCAAGGTGTTCAAGAGCGCCAATGAAAAGGTCCAGGGCATCGGCGATACGCATATCGCCCAGGTGACCGAGCTGGTCGATAAGGCCAAGGACGGTTTTGCCACCCTGGACGGCGCGGTCGACGCGGCAGAGCAGGTCGCCCCCGTCCTACCCCAGATGCTCGGCGCCAACGGCCAGACGCGTCACTATCTTGTGCTCGCGATGAGCAACGTCGAGATCCGCGCCTGCGGCGGTTTCCCCGGTTCTCGCGGCGTGATGTCGGTAACCGACGGCAAGCTCGAGCTTGGCGATTTCGTCAAGGTCGACATGATGAAAGAGCCTTTGAGCCCGCTTCCCATTACCGATGAGGAGGCAAACCTGTTCACGACCGGATGGGGCCTGACGGGATTCAACACGCTCGGATACACGATGGGCGACGTTACGATGACTCCCGATTTCCCGCGCGCGGCTCAGCTTGCCAGCGATATGCAAAAGGCCATTGTTGGAGATGACATCGACGGCGTATTCGCGGTCGATCCGGTATTTCTGCAGTATATGCTCGGCATTGTGGGCGGCACGCAGCTTCCTGACGGCACCGTCGTCGACGGAAGCAACGCTGCAAAGGTGCTGCTGCATGATATTTACTGGAATTACCCGGTAGAGGAGCAGGACGCCATCTTTGCGGCGGTCGCCGGCTCGGCTTTCAACAAGATCGTGGACGAACTGGGCTCCAGCGATATCACCAAGATCGCCGCTGCTATCGAAAAGGGTGCTTCCGAGGGTCGTATCCTGATGTATTCGAGAAACGATGACGAGGAAAAGGCCGCAAAGGCCCTTGGCATTTCCGGCGCTCTCCAAAACGATCCTTCGGAGGACCCGATTTTGGGCGTCTACGTCAACAACTACAGCTACTCCAAGATGGATTGGTTCCTCGATAAGCGAACCAGCATTGATTCTGCGGTTGAAAATGCCGACGGTTCGACGACGTATCGGGTGACTACCACGCTCAAGAACACCATGACTTCTCAGGAGAAGGCCGAGATGCCGGGTTATTTCCAGGGTCATAACGGCATTAGCCAGGATATCGACGACGAGATTCTGAGACTCTACCTCTATGCTCCCGCGGGAGGCAGTATTTCGGACATTAAGACTTCGGGCTCCGGTTCTATCGAGATGAACGAAGCGACGCACGATGGCCTGAAGGTCGCATGGGGCGGTGTCCACATGCTTCTGGGGCAAGACATAAAGGTCGAGTACACGGTCACGACTTCGAAGGACTCTGGGCACAAGGAGTTCCAGGTTCGTACCACGCCGACCGCACAAACGTTTGAACAGGATCAGTAGGATATGAAGTACTTTGGCACCGATGGCTTTCGCGGTGAGGCCAATGTTGGGCTGACCGTAGAACATGCGTACAAGATCGGCCGCTTTGTGGGCTGGTATTACGGCGCCAACCGCGGCCACAAGGCACGCGTGATTGTGGGCAAGGACACGCGCCGCTCGAGCTATATGTTCGAGGCGGCGCTGGTGAGCGGCCTGGTCGCGAGCGGCGCGGACGCCTATATGCTGCATGTGATTCCGACGCCGGGCGTGGCGCATCAGACCGTGGAGGGCTGCTTCGACTGCGGCATCATGATCAGCGCGAGCCACAACCCGTTTTGCGACAACGGCATTAAGCTCGTCAACAGCGACGGCTTTAAGATGGACGAGGACGTGCTGGAGCTCATCGAGGACTACATCGATGGCAAGAGCGAGGTGCCGCTGGCCACGGGCAACCATATTGGTGCCACGGTGGACTACATGCAGGGTCGCAACCGCTATATCGCCTCGCTCATCGCGAGTGCGAACTTTTCGCTGCAGGGCGTCAAGATTGGCCTGGACTGCGCCAACGGCTCGGCGTCCTCGGTTGCCAAGCCGGTGTTTGACGCGCTCGGCGCCGACGTGCGCGTAATCAACGCCGCGCCCGACGGCTTTAACATTAACGTGGACTGCGGCTCCACGCATATGGAGCGCCTGCAGCGCCACGTGGTGGAGCAGGGCCTGGACGTGGGCTTTGCCTATGACGGCGATGCCGACCGCTGCCTGGCCGTGGACGAGCGCGGCCGCGTGGTCGACGGCGATCAGATCCTGTACGTGTGCGGCGTGTACCTAAACAAGCACGGTCGCCTTTCGGGCGGTACCGTGGTGCCGACGATCGCCAGCAACTTTGGCCTGATCAAGTCGCTGGAGCTTGCCGGCCTGAGTGCCGTGACCAGCGGCGTGGGCGACCGTCATGTCTATGCCAAGATGCGCGAGGGCGGCTACAGCCTGGGCGGCGAGCAGACGGGTCACACAATCTTTGGCGATATCGAGCGCACGGGCGACGGCATCATGACGTCGCTGCGCGTGATGGAAGTGATTCGTGCCGAGCGCGAGACGCTCTCGCAGCTCACGGCTCCGTGTAAGCTGCTGCCGCAGGCGCAGGTCGCCGTGCGCGTGGCCGACAAGGACGCAGCGCTGGATAGTATGGGCGTGCAGAACGCCATCGCCGAGGCCGAGGCTTCGCTGGCGGGCGAGGGCCGCGTGCTCGTGCGCAAGAGCGGAACCGAGTCGGTCATCCGCGTCCTTGCCGAAGCCCCCGACCAAGCTGCCGCCGACGCCGCCATGAAGCGCATCGCCGCCGCATTAGAGGCCCTGTAGGGGCCTTCGGGGCTGCTTGATAGAGGGTTACTAATAGGCCGTGTGCAAAAAATGGCAAATATGAGTACTGTCACTAATTTAGTAGCAGCAATTTATGCTTCCAAAGGGCATTCTAGTGCCTGAAGAATGGCCTGTGCGTTGCTAATTCTCCTCATATGTTCAACAATTGAGCCCTCAAATGAGAATTAATCTCATTTGAGGGCTCAATTCTGCCCAAAATAAATGTTATCAGCAGGGCAACAGTACTCATATTTGCCCTTTTTTGAACACAGCCCCCCGAAGTAGTCGTTGGGGACGTCCCCAATGACTAGGTGGAAAAGGGGGCGCCGCGGAACCAATCCACGGCGCCCCCTTTGCGTTGGCGTGTCGGTTGTGTTCTACAGCTCGTAGAGCGTGGTGAACTTGTCCTGCAGGTAGCTGCAGTAGTAGCGGGCGTCGAATGCCATGCCGCAGGCGCCCTTGATGAGCTCCGGTGCGTCCTTGGCGCGGCCCCACTGCCAAATGTGCTCGCCCAGCCAAGCACGAACGGGCGCCAGGTCGCCGCTCGCGCAGGCACCGTTGAGGTCGATACCGTCGCGGCACATGGCCGGCACGAACATGGCGTCGTAGGCGCTGCCCAGCGCATAGGTGGGGAAGTAACCAAATGACCCACCGCTCCAGTGCGTATCCTGCAGGCAACCGTGCGTATCGTCGGGAACAGGAATACCCAGGTACTCGTCCATAAAGCGGTTCCAAAGCGCGGGGATGTCCTTGGCTGCGGCCTCGCCGGCAAACAGCATGCGCTCAATCTCGTAGCGCACCATAACGTGCAGCGGATAGGTGAGCTCGTCGGCCTCGGTGCGAATCAGCGACGGCTGCGCAATGTTCACGGCGTGGTAGAGCGTATCCTCGTCCACGTTGCCGTAGACCTCGGGCGCGTGACGGCGCAGCACCTCGAGCAGCGGGCCCATAAAGGCGCGGCTGCGGCCCACGGTGTTCTCGAAGAAGCGGCTCTGGCTCTCGTGGATGCCCATGGAGGTGCCGCCCTCTAGACACGTGCGCGCGTAGGCGGGGTTCACGCCCAGCTCGTACATGGCATGGCCGGCCTCGTGGATGATGCTGTAGACGTTGGAGATGCAATCGTCCTCGTAGATATGCGTGGCGATGCGCGCGTCGCCCACCGAGAAGCCCTCGCTAAACGGATGCTCGGTAAAGGCGAGCGTGGTGTCGTCCAGGTTTAGGCCGACGAGCTTCATCAGGTCGAAGCTCATGGCGCGCTGGGCAGCCTCGGGCACATGCGCGTGCAAGAAGTCGGCAGCCGGCTGCTGACCGCGCTCGCCGATGGCATGCACGAGCGGCACGACCGTGGCCTTGACCTCGTTGCAAAATGCGTCGAAGCTCTCGGTGGAAAGGCCGCGCTCATACTGGTCGAGCCAAACGTCGTACGGGTCGCGCTGGGGGTCCATGAGTTCGGCCTGATGCTTAAGCTGGCCGACGATCTTGTCCACGTAGGGCTCAAAGCTCGCCCAGTCGTTGGCCGCCTTTGCCTTGTGCCACACGGCGTCGGCCTCGCAGGTGAGCCTGGTCCAGGCCTCGGCCTCCTCGGTGGGGATGACGCTGGCCTCGCGCTGGTCGCGGCCGAGCACGCGGATCTCGTCGAGCAGCTGCGGGTCGTCGACGCGCCCGCCCACAACGGTCTCGCGCGCCAGCGAGCGCACGAGTTCAACTGACTTTTCGCTGGTTAGGAGCTTGTGATGCTCGCCGGCGAGCGTGCCCATGGCATCGGTGCGGGCGGCGGCGCCGTTGGCGGGGGCGATGGTCGCGCCGTCAAACTCGGCGATCTTGAGCAGATACTCGCGGGTCCACAGCTTGCCCTCGAGCTTGCGGAACTTCTTGACGGCCTTTTCGGCCTTGATGCCCTTGGCGGCTTTTGCCACGGCGGCCTTGGCCTTCTTATCGAACTTCTTTCCCATACCATATCCTTGATCTCGCAGGCCGAGCGCCCAAGGTGGACGCGCGGCCAGTTTGCACAGCTACTTGCCTTGTACCCAGCGCGAACAAAACGGAACGCGGCGATATGCTCGCGAAATGTGCTATCCTATAGCCCAATGCGTTGACGGAGAGGGTTTTGCCCGCCGCGTCGCCGGCAAGAGAGGGAAGGTCATGGGCTGCAAGCCTTCCTGCGGTGGCAAGGGCCAAGCGTTCACTCCCGAGCAGCGACCTCAACGGGCGCGCGGCCAGCGGCGGCGAAGCCCCAGTAGGGAAGCCGTGAGCCTCGCGACAAGAGGCGCAGAGTGGGCACGGCGGGCCAGACATCCGCCGGGTCAAACAAGGTGGTACCGCGGAATTCAACCGTCCTTGGGCAATGCACATGCCCGAGGGCGGTTTTTTGTTGCCGAACCGGGCTGCACATTCGCAGCGTCGCGTGGCTCCGGCCGCCGCGGCAAGTGGACGTGCGAGAGACGAAAGGGAAGACATGAGTCTGATTGATGATCTGGTCAAACTCGAGGAAGAGGCCAAGGAGCTTGTCGCAGGCGCCGACGACGCCGCCAAGCTCGAGGCCGCACGCATTGAGCTGCTCGGCCGCAAGGGTCGCATCACCGGCCTGATGCGCATGATGGGCAAGCTCGCCCCCGAGGATCGACCCGTCATGGGTAAGCGCGCCAACGAGATGCGCCAGCTGATCGAGGGCATGCTCGACGAGCGCACGACCGAGATGAGGGCCGCCGCCCTCAAGCATGCGCTTGAGCACGAGGCCGTCGATATCACGCTGCCGGGCATCCGTCCGCAGATCGGTCACCAGCACCTGATCAAGCAGATCATCGAGGAGGCCGAGGACATCTTCTGTGGCATCGGCTATACCGTCGAGTCCGGCCCCATGGTCGACACCTCCTACTACAACTTCACCGCGCTCAACGCGCCCATGGATCACCCGAGCCGCTCGGCCCGCGATACGTTCTACGTGGTCGACAACAACCCCGGCAGCGTCGCGCACCCCGAGGCACACGCCCACGGCGAGTCCGACGTGCTGCTGCGCACCCAGACCTCGGGCGTGCAGATCCATACCATGGAGTCGCAGAAGCCGCCCATCTACATGATCTGCCCGGGCACCGTCTACCGTCCTGACACGGCCGACGCCTGCCACCTGCCGCAGTTCAACCAGATCGAGGGCCTGGTCGTCGACGAGGGCATCACCTTCGGCGACCTGAAGGGCACGCTCGACTACTTTGTTAAGTGCATGTTTGGCGAGGACCGCAAGACGCGCTACCGCCCGCACTTCTTCCCCTTCACCGAGCCCAGCTGCGAGGTGGACGTGAGCTGCCACGTGTGCGGCGGCAAGGGCTGCAACTTCTGCAAGCACAGCGGCTGGATCGAGATC
>CAKUEZ010000094.1 GCA_934646965.1 uncultured Collinsella sp.
TTGGGGACGTTCTTGAATGACTAGTCGTTTAAGAACGTCCCCAACGACTAGGTCGCCACCCCCTTGCCTCAAAATAGGCCCCGTTCTGGAGTGTTTCGGAACGGGGCCTTGGTGTTTGGGGGACTATTGGGTTTTGTTCGTTAGTCTACCTTTTGTCCGCATGTTGGGCAGAACTGGGCTTCGGGTACGAGCGGGGTTCCGCAGTGACGGCAGAAACGGGAAGGCTCAGTCGGAGCAGCCGGTGCTGTGGGCATTGCCGGTGCCGCGGGCGCTGCGGCGTTGGCCTGGGCATGCTTCTGGCTGCGGCGCTGCTTACGCCGAGGCTTCGGCGCCGCGGTTGCCATACCGTTAGCGGCCTTCGCGCGCTTCTTGCGGATGCAAAGGACAACAATCACACCGCCGACGATAAGGACGATCGCCACGCCACCGCCAATAACAAACGGAAGGTGAGTCTGGACAAAGTAGAGTACATCTTCGGGCATCGAATGGGGAATGTTCGACTTGTAGATGTTCACATGAAGCGTGGTGGGGTCATCGTCGTTGAAATAAGTTGTCAAGATCTTTCGATCTTCGTCCATGAACGTAGGCATCTGAAAATCGGATTTTGATTGAAACTCGCTCCTGTCCCCAGTTTTTGAATCAACTAGGCATAGCGAGGATTTGCCTCCGTCTTCAAACTCTCCAAGCAAGATGCCGCCGTCATGCGAAATGTCACTGAGGTATCCATCGCTAAAGGGATAGCTGGACGAGCTGACGATGTCGCCATTTTCCAAATCGTAAATACCGAGGTTGGAATTCTGTTTATCTATAGAGTAAACGCCGTCTTCTTCCTCAAAAAGATCGTTCGAGCCCTTCTTTGTATAGACGGGATAGAACTCCATCGATGTTGATGAAGCGAGCCATTCGGGTGCGTGGTCGTCATCGTTAAATAGAACGCGCATGTTTCCGTCACGGTCTGCTTTTATTAGCGCAGTGTCGCTCTGAAGATAAATATCGTCCGAGTTCGAGCTGGGGGTAATGACGCAAATGTCCGAAGATCGATCGTCTTTTTTAACGTTAACGGTCTTCAATTCCGTTGACCCCGTATCACAATTGAAGACCCTGAGGGTAACAATGCCCTTCTCACTATTGTCGGTCAAGACATATAGACGACTCATATCCCTTGAGAAGCATGAGTCCGAGAAGAGGTCATCTTCATTTGGCTGATACGTCTGTATTATTTTGTCGGATTCAAGGTCATAGATCTCGACCATCTTTAGCTCAAATTCATCATCATATATCTCCACAGCTGCTCTTTTGCCGTCATCGGAGACGGTTGCATGCCTACGGCTGTATTTGGCAGAGATAATGGGATGGGCTGTCTGGGTCTGGCTGTCCGGGGAGAAAATGACCAAATTGTTGCCGTCCACCCAATAGACTTGATCACCGTCGGTGAAGTTTGCCAAATCACGGCTTTTGTCTGGGATATCAACGGGCTTTATGCTGCCGTCTTTGAAATTGACAAGAGCTATATTTTTCAAATTACCATCGTTGTCATGATCGTACAAATAGCCAAACTTCGTATGGCCGCTATTGATGATCCACGAGTTATCGCTACTCGTCTTAAAGCTATACGACTTCTCAAGCTCGGGCGTCGGTACGCTACCGCCGGCTAATGCTGCGGGGGGGGCGGCGAGCGGGCTGAGGGCCGCGAGGAAGCCTATGGCGACTGCTGCGATCCTTCCGCTCTTTTGGATGCTCTTAAACATGGCAATCCTTTCCTTTAGATCCGAATGACGATACTGCCATGGTTAATCAGGATTCGAAAATCTTGTTGCGCAACATTCACCATCGGCAATATTTTTTGGCCAGCCGCGCCGTTCCCAAGGAATCATTCTGAGTTGCGGTGAAATAGGGACTAAATGAGGGCTCTAGACGTCAAAACAGTCCCTATTCCACCGCAACTTCACGGGGATGTGTGACAATGCCCGTCGGAAAACATCTGCTGTCTTTGGGGGCCTATCTATGCTGTACGAGTTTTGTGCCGAGAACTTTGAGCGGGTACCGGTGGCCATCGAGGCCGGTGCGGGGCGCATTGAGCTGTGCGACAACCTCGCCGTCGGTGGCACCACGCCTTCGGCCGGCGTTATCAGCGCTGCGGTCAACTATGCTCACGAGCATGACGCGCGAGTGATGTGCATGATTCGTCCGCGTGGTGGCGACTTTCATTACAACCAGGACGAGCTGCGCATGATGGAGATGGACCTGGGCCTTGCCGTGAGTGCCGGCGTTGACGGCCTAGTCTTTGGATGCTGCAAGCCCTGTGCCGGCGGCTGGGCACTCGACGAGCTCACCCTCGGCGCCCTCGTCATGGCTGCGGGCTGCGCGACCGAGGAGTGCAAGCGCGAGCCTATCGACATTACCTTCCACATGGCATTTGACCAGCTTTCGCCCGAGGCTCAGCTCGATGCGATTGATACACTTGCCGACTGCGGCGTTACGCGTATCCTCACGCATGGCGGCGCGGCCGGTACGTCGATCGAGGATAATATCGATCACCTGGCTCGTTTAATCGAGTATGCGGGCGATCGCTTGACCATCCTTCCCGGCGGCGGCATTACTACGGCAAATCGCGATGCGGTCGCGGCGGCGCTAGGCGTCTCCGAGCTCCATGGCACCAAGATTGTGCCGCTGGAGGCATAACCTGTGGCACTTGTATTCGATGTTCAGCAGGCGTGCGGCAAGCCCGACGACAACCGTCGCCCCGGTACCGCGTGCCCCTTTTGCGACACGGAGGGGCTCGCCAACATCATCCAGCGCGATGGTGACTGCATCTGGCTCGAGAATAAGTTCAAGACCTTGCACGCTACCCGCCAAACCGTGCTTATCGAATCTGCCGACCATGACGCCGACCTGGTGACCTATGCACCGGACGAGCTGCATCATGTGATGCGGTTTGCCCTGGGCTGTTGGCAACAGATGATCGATTCCCAACAGTACCGCAGCGTGCTCATGTACAAGAACAAAGGCCCGCTTTCGGGCGGCAGCCTGGTGCACCCGCACATGCAGATTGTGGGCCTGGAGCAAGAGGACGGCTACGCGGCGCTGACATCCGCCAACTTTGAAGGCATCGATGTTTGGCGGCGGGGAAGGGTCGCGGTCAATATCTCGACCGAGCCGATCATGGGCTTCTTTGAGGTCAACGTCTCGGCCCCGCAGGGAATCGCCGCCAGCGACGACGGGCGCGACCAAGCCGAAACGGATCTGTTTGCCGATACAATCCAGGTAGCCCTGCGCTATATCCTGCACGAGCACCACGGCGGTCGCGCAGAGTCGTACAACTTATTCTTCTACCACATGGGCGGCCGGACCATTGCCAAGGCGCTGCCGCGCTGGGTAGTTTCGCCCTACTTTGTGGGCTATCGTCTGGCCCAGGTCAATGCCGAGACCACGCTCGATATCGATGCGGAGCACCTGCGCGCGCATCTGGAAGCGCTCGCTTAGCAAGGTGGGCACCTGCGCAAAGTGGACGGCCTAGCGTGCCATCGCGTCGCGGCCGGCCTCGACCCGCTTGCGCTGGGCAGCACGCTCCTCGCTAGTCAGACGCTCAAAGAGATGCCCGATAATCGAGGCAAGAACTTGCTGGAACAGCGTACCGCACATGACGGGGAACACGACCTCGCCGGGAAAGTACTGCGTGGCGATGACGGCGCCCGAAGAGATGTTGCGCATGCCGCAGGTAAAGCACATGGTGGTCGTCTCGCTGTATGGCAGGTGCAGGGCGCGTGCGACCAGGATGCCGACGATAAAGCCGCTGATGGCGAACACCAGGATAAAGAGCGCGACTTCCAGGCGCTCAACATTCATGTGCAGCACGTACTCGCTCATGGCGGTGGAGTTGGACGCGATGACGCCCATCATCATGAACTTGCAGGCGGGCGAGAGCGCGGGGGAGAGCTTCTCGTGACCCCAACCGCGCGTGAGCTCGTTGATGACGATACCGAGCACAGCGGGGATGGTGATCATAAAGGCCATGTTCCGCATCATGCTCGGCACATCGATCGAGACGGTAGCGCCCAGCAGGAGCTTGAGCGTAAGCGGAATCGTCACGGGTGAGATGACCGAGGACGTCAGGATAATGGTGAGTGCGAGCGGGCCGTTGCCGCCGAACATGCTGATCCACATAAAAGTGGTGACGGCTACGGGCACGCTGTACTCGAGCACGATGCCACAGACGAGGTTGGGGTTGGAACCAAAGAACAGTGAGGCCATGGCATACGCCGCGATGGGGATGAGTACCGCCGAGACCAACAGCGCCAGAATCAGGTGTAGCGGACGGCGGAATACCTCGGCCACCTGATGGAAAGTGTTGCTCAGCGCGCCCTGAAACGTCATAAAGGCAAACAGGGCGGGAACGATGGGCTTGAGCACGCCGATCTGATGGGGAAAGAGTACGCCAAGCGCCACGCAAATCGGAACGATGATCTGCATGTGACCCGCGAGAAACTTGCCCAGTCCAACCCATTGCTTCATATAGCCCTGTGACTCCCTTTGCCCATAAATGCATTTGAATGGATATGCTAGACGCTTGCATACGTTCGTGCGGCAGAAACGCTCGATTATTTCGAGGATTTTACCGCCTTCGTTTGCCGAAACCGGGGCGTACCGCGGCGTTTTGCGTCCGTGCTGCACGGTATAATAAATCCGTTCAACAGATCTGCCTGCCGAAGCGGGCATACACAGAGGACTCATCGCTATGAACCGTGAGAGGTATCGCGGCGACCTGCCCCTATCGGGGGTGGGCGCCTATGTCATCGCTTAAGACGACGCATCGCTGGGCGGTCGCCCAGCAAAATCCCGAGCTCGAAAAGGAGCTTTCGGCTGGCCTGGGCATTCCCGGGCTGGTGGCGCGCATTATGGTCGCGCACGGCATTGGCTCCATCGAGGAGGGCCAGCTGTTTTTGACGCCTTCGCTCGACCGCGACTGGGCCGACCCGCTCATTATTCCGGGTATGTCGGTCGTTGCCGACCGCGTCGAGCGTGCCATTCGCAACCACGAGCACATTGCCGTCTTCGGCGATTTTGATGTCGACGGCATTACGTCGACCTGCCTGCTGACCGAGGCGCTGCGTACGTTTGGCGCCGACGTCACGCCGTTTATTCCGCATCGCTTTGACGAGGGCTATGGCTTGTCGCGTGCGGCGCTCGACCGCGTTAATGAGCTCGCTCATCCCCAGCTAATCGTGACCGTCGACAACGGCATCGCTGCCAAGGAAGAGGTTTCCTATCTGGAGAGCCTAGGGATCGATTTGGTGGTCACGGACCATCACGAGCCGTCCGACCAGGTGCCGCAGGGCGTGCCCCTGACCGACCCTAAGCTCGAGGACGAGGGCCCCTCGCGCGAGCTTGCCGGTGCCGGCGTGGCGCTCAAGCTGGTGCAGGTTCTGGGCGAGCGTCTGGGCAAGCCGTCGTATTGGCGTTCGCTGATCGAGGTCGCGGCGCTGGGCACCGTGTCCGACATGATGCCGCTAACGCCTGAGAACCGCGCGCTGGTTGCCGAGGGCATTCAGCAGATGCGCGTGACCGCCCGTCCCGGCTATATCGCGCTTGCCGCGCTCGCCAAGGCCGACCTCTCTAGCATTACGGCCGATGGCCTGTCGTTTTCGCTCATTCCCCGCCTGAACGCCGCTGGTCGCATGGCCGATCCTAAGCTGGCGCTCGACCTGCTGCTTGCCCGCGATCCTATCGAGGCAAGCGCACTGGCGGCCGAGCTCGAGGAGATCAATCGCCAGCGTCGCGAGATTGAGGCAGAGCTTACGCGCGATGCCATGGCAAAGGTCGAGGAGACCTATGACGGCGGCCGCGCAATCGTCGTGGGCGGCGAGGGCTGGCACGAGGGCGTCAAGGGCATCGTGGCGAGCCGTCTGACCAACCGTTATCACGTGCCGGCACTGCTCTTCTCGATTGAGGGCGGCATCGCACGCGGCTCGGGCCGCTCAGTGGGCAAGATTAACCTGTTCGACGCCGTCGAGCGCTGCTCCGACCTGCTGATTCGTCGTGGCGGTCATGCCGGCGCGGTAGGCGTGACTATCGAGGCATCTAAGCTCGATGAGTTCCGTCGCCGCCTTTCTGCCGTGCTGTCCGAGCTTCCTGCCGAGGATTTTGAGGACACCGATGAGGTCGCGGCTACCGTCAACCTCTCGGAGCTCAGCATCGAGACCATCGAGCAGATTTCTCGCCTTGAGCCGTTTGGCCAGGGCAACAAGGTGCCGCTGTTGGCCGCCGAGGGCGTGACGATGTGCGATCGCGCCGTGGTGGGCAAGACCGGCGAGCACATGCGCTTTGTGGCGACGGATGGCGCCGCGAGCGTGCCGGCCATTATGTTCCGCGTGCCGCAGATCGATAGGCTCATCAATTGCGATAGCGCTGTCGATTTGGTGTTCGAGGCCGTGGCCGAGCATTGGCAAGGTCGCGTAAAGCCCAAGCTCATGATCAAGGATGTCTTGGTCCGTGATACCGCGGCGCCCAATATCGACGATCCGGCATGTGAGCTTCGTCGCGGCGTGGAGCCTGCGGACGCTGGTCTTCGTCTGGAGTCCCGCAAGCGCCAAACGCTCGCCCAGCTTTCCTATACCGAGCTGACGCGCTCGCTTATCCATAGCTTTATCGGCTCGAACCAGCCGCACCGCGCGCAGGTCGAGGCGCTCGATGCCCTGGCCGATCACCAAAGTGTTCTGGCCGTTATGGGAACGGGGCGCGGAAAGTCTCTTATCTTCCATGTGCACGCCGCGCGCGAGGCGGTCCTTCGTGGGCGTGCGAGCATCTTTGTCTATCCGCTGCGTGCGCTCGTTGCCGACCAGGCCTATCACCTCTCGTCGACGATGGCCGCGCTCGGTATTGGCGTAGGCGTGCTGACCGGCGAGACCGTGGAGGCGGCGCGCGATGACGTGTTTGCCGGCTTGGCCTCGGGCCGCACCGGCATCGTGCTCACGACGCCCGAGTTCCTGTCCATTCACCGCGACCGCTTCGCGCGCTCGGGGCGCATCGGTTTCGTCGTTATCGATGAGGCGCATCATGCCGGTCTTGCCAAGGGCGGCGACCGCAGCGCCTATCTCGACATGCCCGATATCCTCAAGGCCCTGGGCGATCCGGTCGTTATGGCCGCGACGGCCACCGCGACGGCTCCGGTCGTGGCAGAGCTTGCCCGCGTGCTGCCGATTACCCAAACGGTGGTCGACGAGACCGTGCGCGAGAATCTGCAGCTCGAGGACGATCGCGATCTTGCGAGTCGCGAGAACCGCTTGGTGTCGATCGTGGCGACGGGGGAGAAGACCGTCATCTATGTCAACTCGCGCGACCAGTCCGTGGCGCTTGCCAAGACGCTGCGCAAGCGCGTGCCCGATTGTGCGACCCGCATCGCGTTCTATAACGCCGGACTTGCGCGCTCCGATCGCCGCCGCGTGGAGGAAGCATTCCGAGACGGAAGCCTCAGCTG
>CAKUEZ010000095.1 GCA_934646965.1 uncultured Collinsella sp.
TGGAGCGGGCAACGGGACTCGAACCCGCGAGTGTCAGCTTGGGAAGCTGATGCCTTACCACTTGGCGATGCCCGCTTGTGTGTTGGCTAGTATAACGCGGTTGTCTTGTTCGATACAAGGGTGCCGATAGTTGTTTTAGCTGTGGAGAATCGTCTGAATTTTAAGTCAATTGTGGAGACGAGGACCTTTGGTTTGCTTTTCTTGCCATCTTCTACCTGCTCTTTTGTTT
Organism: uncultured Collinsella sp.; assembly: GCA_934646965.1. Lineage (GTDB taxonomy): Bacteria > Actinomycetota > Coriobacteriia > Coriobacteriales > Coriobacteriaceae > Collinsella. The sequence goes on from CAKUEZ010000095.1 coordinate 230, forward strand.
CATTGTTTTTACGCCGGCTAGATTTGTCAGAAATCGGTCAAGCTTTTGGTCGGCTTCCGGTACTTACCCGCATGAACTCCGGCGGTAGCCTCATCCCACGCGTCGCAATCTCCCCGCGCGGCGCACGAGGGATAAGGAGCAGCCATGTCCAACGCACCCACGCACTCTGTCCACAGCGCAATCGTTACAGGTCCGCTGCTCCTGCTCCTCCTCTTACTCATCATCTGCCTGGCTCCGGGACCCGCACTTGCTATCGACGGCTACGATCAGCTCGGCTTCCGCACCATTAGCGACGATTGCGGGCCCTTCCTCATCGGAAAGTACGAAGCTCAAGACACTTCAATCGCGTACTGCATGAACCAGGATTGTCCCGGACCCAGCAAGCCTGGAGGGCCGTGGCGTGCCTACGACCAAGGCTGGACGTGGCTCGACAACGAGTTCGCTGCCGTCGTCTGTCATGGATACCCCTCCGCCACGTCGTTTGGCGGACACGACCTAACGCCCGACCGCGCCCGAGCCGCCACCCAGCTTGCCGTGTGGATGCTTAAAGGAACCACGCACCCCGACGGCACTTTTTCGTACACAAACAACGCCGGTATCCCCAGAAGTGGCAAGTTCACCCAAGACACCGAGATCGTAGCTGCGGCACGATGGCTCTATGACAATGCGAAAGCCGGCAACATCAAAGCCGCGCCCCATCGAGCCAGACGCTACCACGCCCCCACCTCAAACGAGGGACGGCACCAAGACATGCTCTACGTTCTGCCCGCCGTTACCGTGTCCTTCGAGAAGCAGTCTGCGGACGTCACCATCACCAGCGGAAACGATATATACCAGCTAAACGGTGCCACCTTTGACATCTTTGAAAGCGCAAGCGACGCACGCGTCGGAACCATCCAGATGGACGAAAACGGGCGGGCGCAGGCGTCACTTCTGCCCAACACGGCCTACTATCTGTTGGAAACAAAGGCTCCGGCAGGCTACGCGCCACGTCGCGACCGTGTCGAGTTCACCACCTCGGGCGATGGCGGGCACGTCTCCATCGCCGAGATACCTGGCACCATTTCGCTGCGCATCGTAAAGCTCGACAAGGCGACGGGTGCCGGCCCCCAAGCAGGGGCATCGCTCTCCGGTGCCGAATTCACTTGCGTTTCGCAGTCAACACCAGGCTGGACGCGCATCCTCACCACCGACGACGCCGGCCTGGCAACGTTGAGCGACATCCCTTTGGGCACCTTCACCATCTATGAATCGAAAGCACCCGAGGGCTATCTGCTATCCGGTGAAACGTGGAGCTACACCGTCGGCGCCGATCAGCTCGGCGATACCGGCGTTATCGAGCTCGAGAGCCACGTTCCCGACACCCCCATCGCCTTCGACCTTGAAATCTCAAAGTTTAAAGACCATGGCGACAGTAGCGAATCTGGCATCGAACAGCCGGCAGAGGGCGTTGTCTTCGAGATCGTTAGCAATAGCTCGCAGCAGGTTGTCGGCACGCTAACCACCAACGTCTACGGCTTCGCTTCGACCAAGGACCAACCCGATGCATGGTTTGGCGACGGTACACGGCCCGAAGGCGTTCACGGTGCCATCCCCTACGATCGAGCGGGCTACACCGTGCGTGAAGTTCGCGAAACCGTACCTGATGGATTTAAACAGGCGGGAGAATGGTCCATTTCTGCCGAGCAGATTGCCGACGGGGTGGTGCTGCAATACATCGTGGATAACCATGCCATATCGACACACCTGCAAATCGTAAAGCGTGACGCTCAAACGGGGAGCGCCGTGCCACTCGCCGGCTTCACCTTCCAACTACTCGACAGCAACCATGAACCCGTTTCCCAAACATGCTGGTATCCGGCCCATTCCGTCATGAACACCTTCACGACCGACAAAACCGGTGCCGTCACGCTGCCCGAGTCGCTCCGTCCCGGCACCTACTACATCCGTGAGAAGGATGCCGCAGCCCCTTATCTTAGGGGAGAAGATCTTGAGCTTTCGATACCTGCCGATATGAACCTAACGTCCGTTGCCATCGCTTCGTTCTACGATCAACCGGCGACCGGCAAGATTGAAATTGTCAAAAGTGACGCCGTAGACGGCGGCGCCCTGGCGGGAGCGGTCTTTGAGATTCGCGCGGCGGAAGATATCGTCCGCCCAGACGGCAGCATGGTTGCCCTTGCAGGAGAGACGGTCGCAACCATCGAAACCGGCGCGCAGGGAAAGGCCGACATCAATGGCCTTTCACTTGGTTGCGGCACGGCACATTACGAGGTCGTTGAGGTAAACGCTCCCGAAGGATACCTGCTCGACCCGACGCCTCACGCCGTTGAGCTCACCTATGCCGACCAGGATACGCCGGTCATCTATGCTCGAGTCGATGCTTCCAACGATTACACCAAGGTCGATATCTCCAAGACCGACGCCACCGACCAGGCAGAGATTGAGGGCGCACAGCTTACCCTCCTGGACGCAAACGGAGAGACTATCGAAACCTGGACCTCGACCGCGACGCCGCATCGCATTGAGCGTCTTGCACCTGGCTCCTACACGCTGCGCGAAACGATGTCGCCGCGCACCTACGACACGGCCGAAGAAGTTACGTTCGAAGTGAAGGAAACCGGGGACGTCCAGAAGGTCGTCATGAATGACAACCCGATTGAAATCATAGGAAGGGTCGACAAACGCCAGGAAATTGCCCTGCCAGTTACGAGTGGCCTGACGGCAAACGGCGACGGCAAGAACCGCGCCGCAACGCAATCCGATGCGCAGGGCGAGTTCGCCTACACCATCGATGCCCGCAACGAATCAAAAACCTGGGTTGACGAGTTCACGATCACCGATGAACTCGAGTGCGCAGCCGCCGGAACCGCTCGGCTCGTGAGCGTAGAAACGCCCGTCGCCGCGGGCGACTACGACGGACGATGCAACATATGGTATCGCACGTCCCCCGAACTCGAGCAAGACTGCGATGAGCAGACCAACGCCACGCTCAGTGACGGACACGAAAATCCTTGGCTCGAAACGGATGAAGTTAAAAACCTTCTCGGCGAAGATACAAGACTTGTCGACTACGACGGCTGGCATCTTTGGAAGTCCAACATATCCACAAGCGAATCAATCACACTGGCCGTCAAAGACCTCGATTTGCCAAAGGATACACAGGTGACGGGTTTGCGCATCGAATACGGTTCCGCATCTGCCGATTTCACGACGCGATCCGATGCCTCGACATGGAGTCGTGATGACCTGAAAGATGAGCACGATGACCTGGACGACGCCAAGGCATCACTCGACCCACAGACACATGGAGCACTGGTTCGCATGGCCGCCACGACATCCTATGTGCCCGAGAAGGCAATAGCCAACGGCGCCCGCGTCGACCTTTGTCGCAACGGAGGCGGCAGCAAACTCGAGTCCCACGATGAGGATCACGTTATCCAACGTTGCATGCTGCCCCAGGACCTGCCATCGACGGGCTCTGCTCCCCTTGCCGCACTGATGACCGCCCTTATGACCGCGGGCGGCGCAGCCCTCTGGATCGCCAAAATCAGGTCGACGGACGCAAAGCGTTAGTTGTCAAAAAACGGGGCGAGCCAGTCTCCCGGCTCGCCCCGTAAACAGTCATTATTGGCGATAAGCCATATCCCTACTCGGCAGAAGAACCACCATCGATGGTTGCCTGATCGGCCTCATCGATACCGTCGGCACCCACGGACTGCTCCTGTTGCACCTCTTCGCTAATCGCGGACGCGGGCGTGGATCCCTTAACGCCCACGATATAGGCAGCGCCAAAGCCCAAGGCGACGGCAATCAGGGTCAAAATCAGATACACGGGCCAATGGCGCTTAATATACGAAAACACGCTGACTCCTTAGAACTGCCTACGAACGACGAATGACCTCGGTAACAACCTCGGACACCGTAGCGATGTTCGTCGGGTTGACGTTGTAGGGCAGATCATCCTCGGTACGAGCGCAAGCCAAGCGAGGACCGTCCACGCCTGCGATCGTAAGGGCGCGGCGGCTTGCCTCGAGCGCGGCGTATGCATCCGTCTTGGCATAAGGCATTTCGAACGCGCCACAATCGACATGGAACGACTTGCAGACCTTGCTGACCAGATTCATGATGCGGCGGTCGCCCTTAAGCAGTTGCTGTTCGCCCTCGACCGTCACGACCGAAAGCCTGCCGGCGCCAATCGACTCGAGGTTGATAAAGAACACGCCGCGAAGCTTATCGCGATGCGAGGCCAGGAAAGCCTTCATGCCGGCGCCATCGCAATCCGAAGCACCCGTCGCAACGAACCAAATATCATGGCCGAGCAGCTCATCGTCGCCCATAGAGGCAACTGCCGCGAGCATGTCCTCGCTCGATGCGCCATCGGAAGACGTAGCGCCGCCCTTCCAGCCGTCGTCATCGTCTTCGAAGTTATCCCACGAACCGATGCCGCGGCCAGACTTCTTGGCGTCGTAGTCGTCCTCGACGCCCAGCCAGTCGCTCATGCTGTCCTGCTCGTTCTTCTTTTTGCGACCGAACAGGCCACCGAGGCCGCGCTTCTGGGGCTTCGAGGTCGTCACGGGAGCCGAGATGGTCTCGAGCGGCTGCGCATCAGACACAATAGGCATGGAAGGCACCACCGGGGCCGATGTGGGTTCGGGGCCTTGAGCCGTTGCAAAGGGGTCGTCGGCCTGTGCTGAAGGATCGGGCAGGTCAAACAGCGACGTGCGAGATGCGACGTTGGCCTGCTGCATGGAGGGCAGCGACGGATCGGGGACGGAGGCAAGCGGCGACGATGAAGGTATGGACACCGGTACAGAGGCCGGATCGGGGACATTCACCTGCGGGCGCGCCGGCACGCGAGACGAAATCTGTGCCATGAGGGAATCAACCGTCTCGTCCTGCGTGAGGGCGGCGTTGGACACCGTGGCACCGGGATCACTCGGCGTGGGCATGGTAAAGATCTGCGTAGAGTACGGCCTAGATTCGTCGACCTTGGGGGTCTCGTCGACCGCAGGTTGTGGCTCCGGCTCCACGGCCGGCGCCTCGACCTGCTCGGGTACATCGTCCTCAACGGAATCGACCGTATCGTCAGCCACGTCATCGGCAACGGCGGCGTCCTGGGCCTCATCGGAGGCAGAAAGGGACTCGGCGATCGCAGTACCCTGCTTCTCGAACGTCATCGTGGCATCGAAGGACATGGTGCTATCGACCGGCTGCTGCGCCTCGAAGGACGTCGTTGCCTCGGCAACGTCAGCGGAAGCCGGCTGCTGGGTCTCAAAAGACGTCGTGGCATCGGCGACATCGGTCGTCACCGACTGCTCGGCCTCATTCTGCTCGAACTCCTGTGCCGCGCGCTCGCGCTCGGCCTCGTCAGCCTGCTGCTGAGCGACAGCCTCCCGCTCGGCAGCTTCGCGGGCAGCGGCACGCTTTTCCTCAAAGTCGTCAACGAGCTTCTTGCCCTTTGCGAGGGCACCCTTAAAGAAGCTGGAGGCGCTGGCGCCAATCGACGAGAATGCGGAAGCGATATCGGCGTGAGGCGTCGTCGAGGGAAGCTCTGCCGAAAAATCGGTATCGCTCTCGTAGGACACGCGCTGCGGGTACTCATCGTAATCATCGTCGGCGGAATCATCCTCAACCTGAGCCGGAGCGGCGGGGGCAAGAACGTCAAGGCCGGCCGCGGGGTCGGACACGGGCGCTACCTCGGGCTCGGCATCGACAGAAGGAGCGGAGGCGGGCTCGACGAACGCAACCGCTGTGTCAGGCATGGACTCTTGCGCTGCGGGAACAGGCTCGGGCTCAAACGTCGGCTCCTCGCCCTCATCGTAATCGAGCGTGCAGGACTCGGGCAGCATGCCGAGTGCACGGATGGCATCCGAACCAAAGCGGATGTTGCCGGCGGCATTGCGATAGAGTTTGGGCTCGGGCTCGACCGGCTCGGCCACCGCGGCCTCCTCCGCCGGCTCGGCAGTGAGCTCCTCCTCGGCTGCCACTTCGGCCTGCACAATCTGGTCCTGATCCTCGGCCTGGGCCTCAGGTGCGATAGCGCCGATCAGCGTTGCATCGGCAGAGGCACCCTCGAAACCATCGATCTGTTCGTCGAACGTCTCGGCCTGCTCGGACTCGGCGGCAAGCGGCTGTCCAAATTCATCCTCGGCATAGCTGGGCTCATCATATTCGATCGTGTTGCCATAGTCGTTTTGCTGCTGTGCCGCCGCATACTCGGCCGCAGCGCGCGCCATTTCCTCGGCACGGCGCTTTTGTTCGCCAAAGTACGTATCGAACGGAACGTCATCGGGGAACTCGTTTTCGCCCTGATAGGGAGCGACATTGTCCATAACACCAAGCAGGGCGGCAACGGAAGACTTGTTGCACACCGAACCGGACGTGTAGGGAAGCACAAAGCGGTTGGCAATGATATTTGCCGCATTGGCAAGGGCCACCAGCGAAGCAAGAATCGCAACGATCCACAGCAGCACCTTAAGTGCGCCGGGAAGCGGCAGAATACGCAGGACAGCGACGGCCGCGGGCGCGATCGTGGCAACAGGCAGAATCTTTGCAATCAGTGCGCGATAGGGAGCATAGGGCTCGCGTGCAAACAGCTCGGCACGGGGAGAATCATAGTGAGCCACCACGACCACGGGACGGTTGCGCGGGGACGCGAGCGGACCCGAAGCCTTGTGGTAGGCGATGACGTTTTGGCTTACACCCGTTTTACCCAGGCGCGAGATGACAGGACGGCCCGTGCGCTCGAGCACATACAGCACTGCACCGACAATCGCCAGCAAGGTGCCGACCAGGCCGACGCCGCCGCCAATACCCATGAGCAAGGCACCCGCAAAAGCCAAAATACCCGTTACAGCAAACGCCATCCTGCTGGGTGCGGGGGCATTAAATTCCTGCACCTCGGGATCGAAACCGTGGTTGCGGAAAATCTGAGCGATATCCTCGGCAGCCAGGCGCTCTTCTTCGCTGCACGCCGGCGTAATGCCGGTGTTCTGCAGCAGGTGGTTAATATAATTCTGGGTGTTCGCCATGTGCGCTCCACATCCATAATCCGACAAATAGGCCCAATGCTTGCACATTAGAACCGTATATAGTCGAAAGTATACCCCGAGCGG
>CAKUEZ010000096.1 GCA_934646965.1 uncultured Collinsella sp.
CGGTCGCCCTCGCCCACGCCGAGCGTCACGCTATCGAAAATATGCTTGGTGGGAAACTCTAGGCTGACGGAATCGCATCCCAAAAGAATCGCCATATGCCCTGCTCCTTCGTAGAAATTCAACGTTGTCCATGATAGCGAAAACCACCACAAAGGTGCCTGTCCCCTTTGTGGTGGTTTTGGGCGAGCGCAATCCCGCAATACAAAAAGGCGGGCCATCTCCCGCAAGAGATGACCCGCCTCTCCAATCAGTCCCGTGGCGACCGTGGCCGCCGCGGGCCTCAAGCATGTCCCGGACTAGGAGAACATGCCGGTGAGGTAATCATTCAGCCGCTGATCCTTGGGCCGTTGAAAAATCTCGTCGGTCTCGTCGTACTCGACCATATCGCCCATGTAGAAGAACGCCGTGCGGTTGGATACGCGCGACGCCTGCTCCATGTTGTGCGTCACGATGACGATGGCGCGGTCGGCGACAATCGACGACATAAGGTCCTCGATCGCCAGCGTCGAAATGGGATCGAGCGCCGAGCAGGGCTCGTCAAACAAGATCACGTCGGGGTTGAGCGCCAGCGTGCGCGCGATGCACAGACGCTGCTGCTGTCCGCCCGAAAGCGCGTAGGCGCTCTTGTCGAGCTTGTCCTTGACCTCGTCCCACAGCGCCGCGCCGCGCAGGCTCTCCTCGACCATGCGGTCGAGCTCGTCGCGGTCGGTGATACCGTGGCGCTTGGGCGCAAACGTGATGTTGTCGCGGATAGATTTGCGGAACGGGTTGGGCTGCTGGAACACCATGCCAATGGAACGGCGCAGCTCGTACGTGTTCTCGGTCTTGGTGTTCACGTTGCGTCCGCGGTAGTTGATCTCGCCCTCCACGCGGCAGCCGCGAATCTCGCGATTCATGAGGTTGAGGCTGCGCAAGAAAGTCGACTTACCGCAGCCCGAAGGCCCGATGAGCGCCGTGATCTCGCCCTTGTGGAAGTCGAGCGACGTGTCGTGCAGCGCATGGTGGTCGCCATAGTACACGTTGACGTCCTTGGTGGAGAGCATGACTTCGTCGCTCACGGCCTTGCCGCTCACGCGCACGCGCTTCTCGCTCTCCCCCACGCTCGACAGAAAGTCCTGGGTCTCGGACGTGGCCGCCTCGGTTGCGGGCGTTGCATTCATCTCGCTCATTCGGCCGTCATCTTCCTTGCCAGTTGCTTGCCCACGATACGGGCGATTACGTTAAACAGCAGCACGCAGATCATCAGCAGTGCCGCCGTGCCCCAAACGATCTGCTGCGCCTCGGGGCTTCCCTCGCCGTAAATCTTGTAGATATGCACGGCGAGCGACTCGCCGGGGCGGAACACGTTCCAAGCGCACGTGGGACTCGACAGGTTAAAGCTCAAGAAGTTGAGACGAACCGGCGAGCTCATGCCCGAGGTAAAGAGCAGCGCTGCGGCCTCGCCGAAGACACGGCCGGCCGAAAGCACGACGCCGGTCACGATGGCGGGCATGGCCTCGGGAATCAGGATGTGCAGCGTGGCCTCCCAACGGGTGAGGCCCATGGCCAGGCACGCATCGCGCTGGGCCTGCGGCACGTCCTCGAGCGCCTGCTGGATCACGCGCACCAGGATGGGGATGTTGAACATGGTGAGCGCGACGGCGCCGGAGATGATGGAGTACTTCCAGCCCAGCTGCACCGAGAACACCAAGAACCCGAACATGCCCACGACGATGGAAGGCAGCGAGGACAGCGTCTCGATGGCGGTGGAGGCGATGTCGCGGATGGGGCCGTCGGGTGCGTACTCGACTAGGAAGACCGCACCGCCCAGGCTGATGGGCACCGAAATACCTAAGGTGATCAACAGCAGGTAGAACGAGTCGAACAGTTGGTAGAGCACGCCGCCCTGAGTGCCGTTGGCGCGCGCGGGCTGCGTGAGGAAACCCGGCTTAAACAGCGTCGAGATGCCCTCGAACAGGATGTATGCCACCATGGAAACGACGATGAGCATGACGATGGCGACGATTGCCGTCAGCACGCCCGTGGCGATGCGGTCCTGCTTTTGGACACGCCCGAGTCTCGCCTCGTCGATGTGGATGCGCGTGCTAGCCACGAGCCTTCGCCCCCTTGCGGCCAATGAGATGGATGATCAGGATGAAGATGAGGCTCATGCCCATCAGCAGCAGGCCGAGCGCCCACAGGACGTCGTCCTGGGCCGAGCCCTCGGCATAGACCGCCATGGACGTGGTGAGCGTGGTGGTGATGGTCGAAGCCGGCGACAGCAGCGACGTCGGCATGGCCTCGATACCGCCGATGACCATGCGCACGGCGAGCGTCTCGCCAAAGGCGCGCGTCATGCCAAGGATAACCGCGGTCATGAGCGACGGCATGGCGGACTTGAGCACCACGTGCCAGATGGTCTGCCAGCGGGTGTAGCCCAGTGCGAGCGAACCCTGGCGATAGCTGTCGGGCACGGCGCGCAGGCCGTCGACCGAAAGCGTGGTCATGGTCGGCAGAATCATGACGGCCAGCACGATGGCGCCGGGCAGGATACCCAGGCCCGTGCTCACGTGGAAGACGCTCTTCATAAGGCCGACGACCACGTGAAAGCCGATCAGGCCAAAGACGACCGAGGGGATACCGGTCAAAAGCTCAATGAGCGGCTGGAAGACCTTGGAGCCAAACTTAGGCTGGATCTCGACCGCGAAGATGGCAGAGCCGATGGCGATCGGCAGCGAGATGAGCGTGGAGAGTACCATAACCGCAAACGAGGTAACGATCAGGGGCAGGGCACCGGTATAGGGCAGGCCGTTTTCGGCCGTGTTGGCCAGGTCCCACTTGGTTCCGGTGAAAAACTCGACGACCGAGACGCCGTCCTTAACGAAAGCCGAGAGGCCCTTTTGGGCGACCATAAAGATGAGCGCGGCAACGACAAGCGTCACGAGCGCTACGCACGCGCCCGTGACGCCCAGGCCCACGTTCTCAAGGTCGCGCTTTGGCAGCTGTTTTGCCATTGCAAACCTTTCCGGGGGCGATTACTTATTGAGCGGAAACCTTGCCGCTGGCGTCCTTGACGACCTTCATGGCAGAGACGGGGATGAAGCCCTGCTCCTCGACGAGCTTGCCCTGGACGTCGTCGGAGAGCATGAACTTCAGGAAGGCCGTGGTAGCCTCGTCGGCGTCCTTGGAGCAGTACATGTGCTCGGTCGCCCAGATCTTGAAGGAGTCGTCGGTGACGTTCTCGCTCTTGGGCTCGACGCCCTCGACCTTGATGGCGTTGAACTTGGAGTCATCGAAGTGCGAGAAGTCGAGGTAGGAGATGGCGTTGTCGGTGCTGGCCATCTGAGTCTGGACGTCGCCGGACTTGTCGAGCTCGGCGTCGCCCTTAAAGTCGACGGCTTCGTCGCCAAAGACGGCAGCCTCGAAGGTGGCGCGGGTACCGGAGCCGGCCTTGCGGTTGAGGACGACGATGGTGGCATCGTCGCCGCCGACCTCCTTCCAGTTGGTGATCTGGCCGGAGAAGATGCCCTTGAGCTGCTCGAGGGACAGGTCATCGACCTTGACGTTCTTGGAAACGACGGGACCCATGCCCACGACGGCGACCTCGTGGTCGACGAGGTTCTTGACCTGGTCGGCCTCGAGCTTAGTCTCGGCGAAGACGTCGGAGTTACCGATGGTGACGGTGCCGGCGGCCACAGCGGTCAGGCCCTTGCCCGAACCGTTACCCGAACCGGAGATGGAGACGTCGGGGTTGGCGTCCATGAACTTCTCGGCAGCAGCCTCGACGAGAGCCTGGAACGAAGAGGCGCCATCGTAGGTAACCTCGCCGGAGACGGACTCGGCAGCGGCAGCGGCGCTACCCTTGTCGGCGGCGTTGGAGGCACCTGCGCCACCGCAACCGACGAGGCCGAGACCGACGATGCTGGCGAGACCACCAGCGAGGCCGAGGAACTGACGACGAGAATAAGCCTGATCGAGCATGATCTTCCTTTCATACATGCGACTCGCGGGCACCCTGCCCGCTTTGCTGTTTGGAAAGATACGACCTCGATCGGGCGACAGCCGCGCCAGCTGCGGTTTCTTACGGGCATCTGATAGACCCTTACCGCAAGCACGGCACGGCCTTTACAAACGAATAACAATCCCCACCCCAAGCATGGCACGCCTTTTACACCAGAACAGTAGTCATTGGGGACGTTCTTAAATGACTAGTCGTTGGGGACGTTCTTGTTTGACTAGTCGTTTAAGAACGTCCCAACGACTACCCTCCCACAACTAAAAAAGCCCGGGCCGAAGCACCGGGCTCGTGTATCCAAGCAAAATGTTGTGGTTTCCCAGGTGCCCGAGATTGCCCCGAAAGAGGAGCGCCGCGTACTTTGGCACGCAAGCGACGGTTTGAGGGGCAAGGTCGGGTGCCTGGGGAAGCCCTACAGTTCAAGTTCGTTTAGACGAAGAATCGCAACAATATAGATCTTGAGCGCTTGCTTGAGCTGGTCCTCGTTGGCGCACTCGTTGGGGCCGTGCATCTGGCCGCCCCACGTGGGCAGCTCAAGGCCGGTCTCCTCGGGACCAAACGAGACGGCGCGGGCAAAGTTGCGCGCGTACGTGCCGCCGCCCATGGCGAAGGACTCGGCATGCTTGCCCGTAAACTCGTTATAGGTATCGATGAGCGCCTTCACGGCCGGATCATCGGCAGAGACCGAGAACGGCACCTTCGCGCGGCCCACGCGATACGTTACGCCAAAGCGGCCGACGAGCGGCTCCAGCTGCTCGCACATGGTATCGGCGCTTGTGCTATCGGGGAAGCGCACGTCGATGACCTGCTCAATATGGCCATCCACCACGCGGATGACACCGGGGTTGCAGGTAAGCGGGCCAAACGCCGGGCTCGTCGCGTCAATCCCCAGGCCGCGGCCATAGGCATCCGAATGCACAAAGGCAAGGAACTTGACGAACTCGTGCTCGGCAGGCGTCAGCAGGCGCTCGCCGCGAGCACCAAACGCGTCCTCGGCCTCGCGCAGGTACGCCACGATCAGGCCGACGGCGTTGATCGTGCCCTCGGGCATCGAGGCGTGGCCGCCGATGCCGTGGGCGAAAATCTGGGCATGCCCGTTGTCAAGCGCGGTGATCTCCAAGCGGTCGGCGTTCTCGACCGGCGCCGGCAGCTCGTCGGGGGCAATCGCCAGCTCGCAGATGGACTGCGAAGGAATGGCATTGGTCGCCTCGGCGCCGCTCCACGACACAATGCGCCCGCCATCGATCTTGGGGCTCACGAACGTCGCCTCAAACTGGCCCTTCTCGGCATTGCAGACCGGGAACTCGGCATCGGGTGTAAACAGAAAGTCGGGGTCTGCGTAGTTCTCCAGATAATGGTGAACGTCGGACATGCCCACTTCCTCATCGCAGCCCAAAAGCGCGCGGAAGGTGTAGCGCGGGGTAATGCCGTGCTTGAGCAGGTAGGCGCCGGCGTAGAGCGACAGCACCGCCGGGCCCTTGTCGTCAATCACGCCGCGACCGAGCAGCCAGCCCTCGCGACGCTCCATCGCAAACGGGTTGGTGTTCCAGCCGGGGCCGGCGGGAACCACATCCACGTGGCAGATGGTCGCGAGCTGCTTGTCGCCGCGGCCAGGGATATCGGCAATGCCCACATAGCCCTCGTCGTCGCTCGTCTGGTAGCCGAGCTTCTGCGCGATGCTGAGCGCGCAATCGAGCGCGTCACGGACCGGGCGGCCAAACGGCGCGCCGGGCTCCGCATTGGCAGAAACCGCCACGGACGGGTAGCTCACCAACTGCTCAATATCGGCGACGACATCCTCCCAGACCTCGTCGACATACTCGGCGACGCTCTGCTCCACCTGATTCATAGACGACCTCCTTACCAATAAGGGGCAAGCATTCGCGCCCCTCACATCAAGTCCTTATATAGAGAAAAGTTTAGCAAGCTCGGCCACCGAGTGCACCACCGCATCGGCGCCCGCGGTCTCGTGCTCACCCGGCGCCGCCGCACCCGAATAAATGCCGATGCACGGCACGCCCATCGCGTGCGCGCCCTCGACGTCGTTAAAGCGGTCACCGATCATTACGGCCTCGTCCGCGGTCGCGCCCAGAGCCGCCAGCGCGTCGCGGACCGAATCCGCCTTGGTCTCTCGCCCCTGCGGCGGATTCATGCCAACCACGGCTTCGAACTGAGAAAGCCCCAGCTCATGCACCATGTCGATACACTTTGCCTCCATGCGAGAGGTCGCCACGGCCAAACGATGCCTCTGCGCCGCGAGACCATCGAGCAGCTCGGGGATCCCGTCGAACACGGGATACTCCTCCGGTCCCAGCTCATCAAAAAAGGCGCGATACTCGTCGGCCACCACGAGCGACTCCTCGCGCGTAAAGCCGTAAAAGTCGTGGAAGCTCTTCCACAGGGGCGGCCCGATCATGCGGCGCAAGTCACCCATCTGTGCTTCCGAAAACCCGCGCGCAGTCAGCGTCTTGCGTGTCGAGGTCATCACCGCCCGGCCCGTGTCGGCCACCGTGCCATCAAAATCGAACAACACGACCGGCCGCTCAGATAGATGTAATGCCGTCATCGGCATCCCTCTTCCCCAGTTGACGATTTCCACACCACCGCTTCAAACTGTTGACTATTCAACAATTGAACCTAGCAATGTAGAGCAACTCCACTATACTTGACGCACTTTGCTCTCAGAAGGCGGCGCGCAAGCGCCCCAACGAAAGGTGCAATTATGTCTTTTGCCATCATAACCGACTCCACGTCGGACATCTCCCCCGCCCGCGCCCAAGAGCTCGGCATTTATGTGATTCCGCTACATGTAATTATCGAAGGTGAGGACCTGCTCGACCAGGTGCAGATCACCGCCGAGGAGTACGTCGCCCGCATGGCCGGCTCCGAGCAGCTGCCGCACACCTCGCAGCCGAGTGCCGGCGAGTTCAAGGAGCTCTTCAATCGCGTGCGCGCCGACGGCTACGACAGCGCGATCTTTATCTCGCTGTGCAGCGAGTGGTCGGCCTGCTACGCCAACGCGTGCCTGACGGCCGAGACGCACGAGCTCGACGTGCGCTGCATCGATTCGCGCACCGGCTCGGGCGCCGAGGGCCTGCTGGTGGAGTACGCGCTCGCCATGCGCGAGGACGGCCGCAGCCTGGACGAGACCGAGGCGCAGATCCGCGCGACGCTGCCCGACGCCCATCTGCTGCTGATTCCGCGCACGCTCGAGAACCTGGTCAAGAACGGCCGCGCGCCCAAGCTCGCCGGCCAGCTCACGCAGATGCTCAACATTCGCCTGGCCGTTTCGCCGGAATGGCAGTCGGGCGAGATCAA
>CAKUEZ010000097.1 GCA_934646965.1 uncultured Collinsella sp.
TCGACGGCGGCGGCGAGCTGCTCGGCGGTCACGGTGTCGGCGCACTCCACCTGGACGGTCTGGGTCTCGTGATCGGCATCGGCATCGGTCACGCCGGCCACGTTGAGCAGCGCGGTCTCCACCTTAGCATCGCAATGGCCGCACATAAGGCCCGAAGTTTTAATCGTGTAGTTCATGGTGATCTCCTTTTCGTTGAGTACCTAAGTTGCGGTGGAATACGGACTAAAAGCGGTTTAGCTCAGCATATTACGCCCTATTTCACCGCAACTGATGGACGGAAGGTGCGTAGGCGCAACGCATTGCTTACGACGCAGACGCTCGACAGGCTCATGGCTGCGGCGCCAAACATCGGCGAGAGTTGCCAGCCGGTGAGGGGGAAGAACACGCCCGCGGCGAGCGGAATGCCGATGCCGTTGTAGAACAACGCCCAGAACAGGTCCTGTTTGATATTGCGGATCGTGGCGCGCGAAAGCTCGATGGCGCGGGCGACATCCATGAGGTCGCTGCGCATGAGCACCACGTCGGCACCCTCCTTGGCGATGTCGGCGCCGGTGCCGATGGCAAGACCCACATCGGCGCGTGCCAGGGCGGGGGAGTCGTTGATGCCGTCGCCCACCATGGCGACCTTGCCGCCTGCGTCCTGCAGCTCGCGCACGTGGCGCTCCTTGTCGGCGGGCAGCACGTCGGCGATGACTTGCTCGCTGGTGAGTCCCACGCGGCGGGCGATGGCCTCGGCCGTCGCGCGGTTGTCGCCGGTGAGCATGCGCACGTCGATGCCAAGCGAGCGCAGCGCGGAGATGGCCTCCGCACTCGTCTCCTTAACCTCATCGGCCACGGCGATGATACCGGCAAGCTCGCCGTTCTTGGCAAAGAACAGCGGCGTCTTGCCCTCGGCGGCAAATTGCTCGGCAAGGCCCTCGGGCACGGTGATCCCCAGCTCGTTCATCAGCTGCACGTTGCCGGCGGCGATGGCGTTTTGCCCCTCGCGCGCCGTGACGCCGCGTCCGGGCACGGCGGCAAAGTCCTCAACCATGCGTGCGACGATCCCGCGTGTCTCGCACTCGGCAATAATTGCCTCGGCCAGCGGATGCTCACTTTGGCGCTCCAGCGCGGCGGCAAGCTTGAGCAGTGCTTTCTCGCTCATGGCAGGCGTCCCGTCGGCGCGCTTGGCCACCACGATGTCGGTCACAGCCGGCTTGCCGCGGGTGACGGTGCCCGTCTTATCGAGCACCACGGTGCCCACGCTGCGCAGATTCTCCAGCGCCTCGGCGCTCTTAAACAGAATGCCCATCTCGGCACCCTTGCCGGTGCCGACCATAATGGCGACGGGCGTGGCCAGACCCAGGGCGCACGGGCAGCTGATCACCAGCACGGCGACGGCGGAGGTGAGCGCCTCGTTGATGTTGCCGGTGAGCGCCATCCATACCACAAAGGTCACGGCCGAAATCACAAACACCACGGGCACAAACACGCCGGCGACCTTGTCGGCCAGGCGGGCGATGGGCGCCTTGGTGGCGTTAGCGTCCTCGACGAGCTGAATAATCTTGGCGAGCGACGTATCGGCGCCCACGCGCGTGGCGCGGAAGGTGAACGACCCGGTGTGGTTGACCGTAGCGGCGTTGACGGTATCGCCGGCGGTCTTTTCCACGGGGATAGACTCGCCGGTAAGCGCGCTCTCATCGACGGCCGAGGCGCCCTCGAGCACAACGCCGTCGACGGGGATGGCCTCGCCGGGGCGCACGCGCAGCACCTGACCGGGCAGGATAGCGTCGACGTCGACGGTGGTCTCGGTACCGTCCTCGGCCACGATGGTCGCGGTCTTGGGCGCCAGGTCGATCAGCGCCTCGATGGCGCCACCGGTCTTGGACTTGCTACGCGTCTCGAGGTATTTGCCCACGGTGACGAGCGACAGGATCGTGCCGGCGCTCTCAAAATACAGGTTGTCCATGCCCGTCATCATAGCCTCGTGGACCTGTCCAGCAGCCAGCTGGTCGGCCATGATAAACATGGCGTAGAGCGACCAGGCGATGGAGGCGGTGGCGCCGACGGCGATGAGCGCGTCCATGGTGGGCGCGCCATGGACCAGCGACTTGAAGCCGTTGATAAAGTACGCGTCGTTGACGTAGACGATGGGGATGAGCAGGACGAGCTCGGTGAGCGCGAGCGTCATGCTGTGGGTGTGGTCGGTGAAGATGCCGGGCAGCGGCCAGCCGAGCATGTGCCCCATGCCTATGTAGAACAACGGGACGAGGAAGATGATCGAGATGATGAGTCGGGTACGCATAGCGGAGGCGGCGACCTCCAGTTTTTTGGTGGGCGACTCCATATGGGCGGCGCCGGACCTGGCTTGCGCACTGCCGCTTGGGGCGGCGCCGGTGCCCGCGTCGACGGGCGATGCCGAGTAGCCCGCGCGGTCGACGGCGGTGCAGATGTCGTCGGGGGTGATCTGTGCGGGGTCGTAGTCGACCAGCATGGAGCCGGCGAGCAGGTTGACCGCGACGCTTTGGACGCCGTCGAGCTTGCTGACGGCACGGTCCACGTGCGCCTGGCAGGCGGCGCACGTCATACCGCCCACGTCGAACTTATCTTGAGCCATGGCTTCTCCTTTCTGTGGGGTAATGTCGGAAATGTTAACCTGCCGATACTATACACCCATACCCCCTGGGGGTGTCCAGTGGGGATGAAAATATATGACATTTCGTTACAGAAGGGGTCGACTGTCGAGCCAGCGCACCGTCCAACCGTTCATCTCAATCTGTAACAACAAGACCCGTTTTTGCCGAGTTATTGTTACAGATCGAGACAAACCGTCTGACCATTAGATCAACATCTCGATCTGTAACATCTAGCAGGGAAAATGACCTCTAACTGTTACAGATTGAGATATTTCTCTAGAGTCTGAGCATCTGTCTAAATCTGTAACAACAAGACCGGTTTTTGCCGAGTTACTGTTACAGATTTAGATAAACCGTCTGGTATTACCTCAACGTCTCGATCTGTAACATCTGGACCGGTTTTTGCCGAGTTGCTGTTACAGATCAAGACAGACCCGCCACCGCGCCGCACCCCGTTGTGAAAAAAAGATCCAGGCTCCCGTCATGTTGCGCAACAACTATGCCGCGTTCCTCCTTAATCTGTTTTCCAGCAAAGATATTGAAGGCCGCAGCGCGCGACGCATGGGGGAGACGAGACATGGAACAACCGAGACCTACGGGCAACACCGGAACAATGCCGCTGGATATGAGCTCATTTTTGGAGCACAGCCCCCAGCTGTACCTTACGGTGATCGAGGGAAGCCGCGTGCTGCTCGAGGTCGATCTGCTGAGTTTTGGCAAGCAGTATGTGTCCTTTGGCGCCTCGACGCAAAACGACATCTGCTTCGCATCGAGCTACGGCATCGTTTCGTCCCTGCACGGTTCGTTTTTGCTGCAGGGCGGTATGTGCTACATCCAGGACAACGGATCAACCAACGGCCTCTATGTCAACGGCCTTAAAACAGCGGGGACGCCCTTCGCGCCGGGCGATGTCGCGATTATCGGCAACATCGCGTCGCGCCATTACGACAGCATCATGCTGCTGCTGAGCTACGAGGAGGCCACTTGGCGCGCCGTCGACCTCAACTCCTTTAACGCGCTGTCGATCGGCCGCGCCGCGAGCAACGACCTGGTCCTGGGCACGCCTTCGGTATCGGCGCGACATGCCGCCCTTATGCGTCTCGATGCTCAGACGTGGCAGGTCACGGACCTCAACAGCTTTAACGGTACGTATGTCGCCGGCACCTTGCTGCAGGGTAGCCGTGTGCTGCAACGCGGCGATGTGATCCAGATTGCCAACGCCACCGCTGTCTACACCGGCGACGCGCTTGTCTGCGGTTGCGCCAACGCCGGCGTCGAGGTCGAGGCGCGCGATCTGGTGCAGGTCCGTCGAGTCCGCGGCGGATCGCGCACGACTACCGATCATGTCTCGCTGCGTATCAAGCGCGGCGAGTTCGTGGCCATTCTGGGCGGCTCGGGCGCGGGCAAATCAACGCTGCTCAACGAGCTCAACGGCACCGATCCTGCCGTAAGCGGGTCGGTTCGCGTCAACGGGGTCGACCTCTACCGCAACTACGGCATTCTCAAAAACGGTATCGGCTATGTGCCGCAGCAGGATATCGTCTACGACGACCTGCGCCTTATCGATATGCTGCGCTATGCCGCGGACCTGCGCATGACGCCCGACTCGACCCCGCAGGAGCGCGAGCAGCGCTGCTACGACATCTTGGCCCAGCTTGAGCTTGCGCCCTTCGCCGATCAGTACATTCGCTCGCTTTCGGGCGGTCAGCGCAAGCGTGCGTCCATCGCCGTGGAGATGCTCGCCGATCCGCGCCTGTTCTTTTTGGACGAGCCTACGAGCGGCCTCGACCCCGGCATCGAGAAGAGCCTCATGAAAAAGCTGTCGTCGCTTGCGCGCGGCGGTCGAACTGTCGTGGTCGTCACGCACACCACGCAGAGCATCGACCTGTGCGATCGCGTCGTCTTTATGGGCGCGGGAGGCGTCCTGTGCTTTGAGGGCTCGCCCAGCGAGGCCCGCGCGTTCTTTGGCGTCGAGGACTTTACCGACGTGTTTGGACTTATTGCCCAAGATCCCGTGGGTTGGGCAAACTACTTTGCGAGTCGCCGCCAGAATAGCCGCGGCGGGTCGGGGGCGCTTGGCACGCCGGCTTCCAACACGGCTCCGCAGCCGCGACGTTCGCCTTCGTTTGCCTCGCAGGCGCTCACGCTCACGCGCCGCTATGCCCATCTGGTTCTTAACGACCACGCGCGCCTCGCGTTGCTTTTGCTGCAGGCGCCGTTGCTGGGTGCCCTGATCTGCGCCGTGGCGGGGCATGACTGCTTTGATGTCTACGAATCGACTAAATCCTGTCTCTTCTCGCTTGCGTGCGCGTCGTTTTGGGTCGGCATCCTCAACTCGGTGCAGGAAATCTGCAAGGAACGCACCATTCTTAAGCGTGAGTACGCCGGCGGCATGGGGCTGGGTGCCTATCTCACGAGTAAGGTTTTGGTGCTGGGCGCACTCTGCGTGCTGCAGTCTGCCATGCTGACGGGCGTGTTTGTGGCGTTTGAAGGCGTGCCAAAATACACGCTCATGAACGGCCCGCTCGAGCTGTTCATTACGGTGCTGCTGATTACACTCAGCGCCATGAACTTGGGTTTGTTTGTGAGTGCACTGTTTACAAGTGCCGACCGCGCTATCGCGGTGGCGCCCATCCTGATCATGCCGCAGATCCTGTTTAGCGGGCTGGTCTTTGAGCTCAAGGGCATGGCGAAGTCGGTGAGCGCGTTCGTTAACTGCCGTTGGGGCATGGAAGCGTTTGGCACCACCGCCCGACTCAACAAGCTCGACTTTAAGATCTATCGCGAGAACGACAACATTACCGAGCAGATTTACAAGCACAAATGGGAGGCGGCATACAACTTTGTTCTGCCGCATCTGCTGAGCTCGTGGGGGATCCTGGTTTTGTTCTGCATCGTGAGCCTTGCGGCGTGCGCCTTTGTCCTTAAGACGAGGATTCGCAAATAGTATTGAAGCAGACTGCTGCCTCAATGTCTCAATCTGTAACATCTGGACCGGTTTTTGGGTCCCAGCTGTTACAGATTGAGACAAACCGTCTGGGGTCAACTTAATGTCTCAATCTGTAACATCTAGCAGGGAAAATGATCTCTAACTGTTACAGATCTAGACGTTTCTCCGGGGGTTGAGCGTCTGTCTCAATCTGTAACAGTTAGGCCGATATTTGGGTTCTAGATGTTACAGATCGAGATAATCGTCGGGGGAGGGGTCCGTCGCGGCAAGACACCCACTCTCTAGATACAGAACCCAGGGATCACGCAGGTCCGCTTGTCCGGCTTGCTTACAGGCGTGGCGTACATAAAGACGTCGCCGTCGTAGCCCACGCGGTTCATGTAGAGCGTGCCCTTCTCGTCGGACGTGTCGGGGCTTACCGTGCGCTCCCACCAGCAAGTGTCCTTGCCCTTCCATTGACGAATCATGGTCGAGTTGGTGGAATACGGGCTCACCTTAAGCTCGCGGAACAGCTGGTACTCCTCGCCCTCGCCGTTGTAGATGTCGGCCAGGTAGTGATAGTCTTCGGCAAATGACTCGGGTGGTTGATCGCCGCAGAGCTCGACCATGGCGGGAAGCCAGAGAGTCGCGGGCAGCTCGCTCAGGCATGAAGCATCAGTCGCGGCGCCCGCGTTATTCGAGACCTTCTTGACCGCTTTGATAACCGCACGAAGCTCGTTGGGCAGTAACTTGATGCCGTCGCTGTCGAGCCATTCCCGCAGTTCACAATCTGCCCAGCCGCTGTTGAGTGGCTGCTTCGCAGCGTCGCGCTCGGCGATGCCGCCGTCAAACATAAACGTCAGCCCGGCTTTGCCCGTCCCGTCCAAAAGTTCGTCGTGGAGAATGCCCACGAGCTGCGCGCCGACCTCAAGCCCGTTGGTAAGCTTCACGCGCTTGGTGCACGGATAGGGGATGCGTCCGTCGGCGTCAAGCAGATGGTAGCGCCTGGCAATCTCGCGTGCTACGCTACGGGTCTCGGCGCTCTTAATTTTGAGTGAGATCTCCTGCAGCTGCTCCCAGGTATAGTCGCCGAGCGAGCCGCGAATGCCGTCGAGGTAATCGGGAATGCCAAAGCCGTTGGTCGCAGCTCCGATAACGCCGAGCCCCGCGGCAACTGCCACAACGCCGCCGATAATAAACCGGCGACGGGTCATGGCGTCGCGACGGGCCTGTTCCAAAAGCGCTCGAGCGCGGTCGCCGGCGACGTCGACCTTAAGGTGCGCACCGGCATCGATGTTGATGGGCTGGTTGGAGAGCCCCGGCGTGCTCACGGCCGATTCGCCCAGGTCGGGGGCGAATGCCAGCAAGCCTTCGTAGAACTCGCGCTCGCTGGGGCGCGATGCCTGGTCGGTCGCGAGACACGACATGATAAGGTCGGCAAAAGCCTGGTCGTCACCCTTGTGGGCAACGAGCGGCTCGGGTTCGTTTTGCGTCTTGAGCAGGTAATACGAGCAGACCTCACGCGCTTGGTGCCTGGCTGCCCTAAAGGGGGTGTGCCCGCTGTAGAGCTCGTAGAGGATGCTCGCGATGGCATATACATCGACGGCGGGCGAGCGGCGCAGCGCGGTAACGTTGGGGATATCACGGGTGAGCATCTCGGGCGCGGCATATGCCGGCGTGGCATAGCGCCAAATGTCGGCGCGCTGCGTGAGCGTGTCGCT
>CAKUEZ010000098.1 GCA_934646965.1 uncultured Collinsella sp.
ACGGGCATGCCGGCCTGGAAACCGCCAAAGAACAGGCCGAGCACCACGGCGACCTTAAGGTTGATTTTCTTCATGCCAAGGCCCTTGCAGATGGATACGGCAAAGGCGTCCATCGAAAGGCCGATGGCGAGCAATACGAGCTCGGCGAGTCCCATGGTTTGGCCCCCTCCTTGCGGGCGAACCCGCGTGTACTTCTGGCGGGGGAGCAACAAAAAAGACCCGTGGCGTACGCGTTGCGCGCACAACCACGAGTCTCGTTCATTAAGGCAAGCCAGACCGTTTCGGTCAGTATGTTGACTTGCCGCGTCACCGGAGGCGAACCCGGTCACGCGACTACTCCCTCATTTATGTGAATCCCGATGCTACCACATAAGCAGCTCATTTGGGACGGGGCTCTCAGCTGTGTTCGCTCATTCTGTAAGCATCGGATTTCGCGAGCGTCGTGGGGTCAAACCGTGAGAAACTATTTAGCGTTTATGGAGCGTATACGATGGGAGCGATGCCTTGGATAAGAACGAGCTGCAAAAGCGTATGGAACAGGCCATTCGCCTGACGGCACCTGGTCAGCCGATCCGCACCGCCCTCGATATGATCATTGCTGGTCACCTGGGCGCCCTGATCTGCGTCGGCGACACCGAAAACGTGCTCGCTGCCGGCAACGACGGCTTCCCGCTCAACATTTCGTTCACCTCGAACCGCCTGTTCGAGCTTTCCAAGATGGACGGCGCCATCGTCATCGATGGCGACCTTACCCAGATCCTGCGCGCCAACTTCCACCTCAATCCCGATCCCTCGCTTGCCACGAGCGAGACGGGCATGCGTCACCGCACCGCCGCTCGCATGTCGGTGCTCACCGACGCCATCGTAATCTCGGTCTCTGCCCGTCGTGCCGTCGTCAACGTGTACGTCCACGGCAAGAGCTACGAGATCCAGCCCGTCACCACCATCATGAGCTCGGTCAACCAGCTCGTCGCCACGCTCCAGACCACCCGCCAATCGCTCGATCGCTCCCTGCTGCGCCTGACGGCTCTCGAGCTGGACGACTACGTCACGCTCGCCGACATCACCGGCATCTTCTCGAGCTTCGAGATTATGCAGCAGGCGAAGACCGAGCTTAAGGATTGCATTGTCAAGCTGGGCAACCAGGGCAAGCTCGTGCAGATGCAGCTCGAGCAGCTCGCCGGCTCCAGCATGGATACCGAATACGACCTGATGATCCGCGACTACGCGAGCGATTCTTCCGAAGCCAACGCCGAGAAGATCCGCGCCGAGCTCGCTCGCATGACGCCTAAGGACCTGTCCGACCCGCAGCACGTGGCAGCGGTTCTGGGCTACGACGACCTGGACGAGGACTCCGTCATGACACCGCTGGGTCTGCGCACGCTTTCGCGTGTGTCCGTCGTGCGCGACGGCGTGGCCGAGAAGATCGTCGACGAGTACGGCTCGCTGCAGGAGCTCATGGACGACATCAGCGAGGACCCCGAGCGCCTGGGCGACTTTGGCGTCAACAACCCTGCCATTCTTGCGGACTCGCTGTACCGCATGAAGGGCACCAAACAGGGGAACGCGTAATGGCGCCCGTATGCGCCGTGGTCGTTGCCGGCGGCAGCGGCCAGCGCTTTGGAAATCCCGGCGGCAAGCAGCTCGTCAACGTGGCAGGCCGTCCGCTCATGAGCTGGTCCATCCGTGCGTTCGACCGTAGCGAAAAGGTCGGGCACATCGTCGTGGTTTGCCCTGCCGAGCGCCGTGCCGAGATGCGCCGCCTGGCCATCAGCCCGTTTGACTACGACACACCCATCAGCTTTGCCGATGCCGGCGATACCCGTCAGGACTCCACCCGTGCCGGCGTGCATGCGGTGCCGGCGGGCTTCGAATATGTCGCCATCCACGACGGCGCCCGTCCGCTCATCACGACCGAGGCCATCGACCATGCGATTGACGTGCTTGTGGGCGACCGCTCACTCGACGGTGTCGTGTGCGGCCAGCCTGCAATCGACACGCTCAAGATCGTCGACGGCGATAACATCGTCGAGACGCCGCCGCGCGAGCTCTACTGGGCTGCGCAAACGCCGCAGATCTTTAGCGTCGACGCCATGAAGCGCGCCCACGCCGCCGCTATTGCCGAGGGCTTTATCGGTACCGACGATTCGTCGCTGGTCGAGCGCATGGGCGGGCGCGTCCGCTGCGTCCAGAGCCCGCGCGATAACCTTAAGGTGACGATGCCCGAGGACCTGCGTCCCGTAACCGCGATTCTGCTCGGCCGCATGGCCGAGGGAGAGGACCTTCCCCATGTTCAGTAACCTGCGCATTGGCCACGGCTACGACGTCCACCGTCTGGTGGAGGGACGTCGATGTATCATCGGCGGGGTCGATATTCCCTACGAGCGCGGCCTGTTGGGCCACTCGGATGCCGATGTGCTCGCGCATGCCCTGGCCGATGCCATTCTGGGCGCCTGCCGCGGGGGAGACATCGGTAAGTTGTTTCCCGACACCGATCCCGCCTATGAGGGCGCCGATTCGATGGTGCTGCTTGCCCGCGTAATGGACTATGCGCGTGAGCTGGGCTTTGAGTTTGTCGATGCCGACTGCACCATTGCCTGCCAGCAGCCCAAGATCACCCCGCACCGCGATGCCATGCGCGCCAACCTTGCCCATGCCCTGGGCGTTGACGTCGAAAACGTGGGCGTCGCCGCCACTACGACCGAAAAGCTCGGTTGGGAAGGCCAGGGCGAGGGAATCGGCGCCTGGGCCGTCTGCCTGCTACAGAAAACCGTTAAGGAGTAACGAATGCGTATCTACAACAGCGCTACCCATAAAAAGGAAGAGTTCCAGCCCATCGAGTCCGGCAAGGTCCGCATGTACGTGTGCGGCCCCACGGTCTACGACAACATCCACATCGGCAATGCCCGCACGTTCATCAGCTTTGACGTGATTCGTCGCTGGCTCATCGCGAGCGGCTACGAGGTCACGTTCGCCCAGAACCTCACCGATGTCGATGACAAGATCATCAAGCGCGCCAACGAGCAGGGCCGTACGGCTGCCGAGGTCGCGACGGAGTTCTCCGACAAGTTTATTGGCGTCATGCGCGCCGCCAACGTGCTCGATCCCGATGTGCGTCCCCGCGCCACCAAGGAGATCGGCCCCATGATCGCCATGATCAAGACGCTTATCGAGCAGGGCCATGCCTATGCTGCCGATAACGGCGACGTGTACTTTGCCGTGCGCAGCGATCCCAACTACGGTCAGGTTTCGGGTCGTAACATCGACGACCTGATGGTGGGTGCGCGCATCGAGGAGAACGAGGACAAGAACGACCCGCTCGACTTTGCCCTGTGGAAGGCCGCCAAGCCCGGCGAGCCCAGCTGGCCGAGCCCCTGGGGCGAGGGCCGTCCCGGTTGGCACACCGAGTGCGCCGCCATGGTGCACCGCTACCTGGGCACCCCGATCGATATCCACGGCGGCGGTTCCGACCTGGCCTTTCCGCATCACGAGAACGAGTGCGCTCAGGCCACCTGCGCCTGGCACCAGGGTTTCTCCAACACCTGGATGCACACGGGCATGCTGCTGGTCGACGGCGAGAAGATGTCCAAGTCGCTCGGCAACTTCTTTACGCTGGCCGAGGTGCTCGAGCAGCACTCCGCCGCCGCCCTGCGCCTGCTGATGCTGCAGACGAGCTATCGCTCGCCGCTCGACTTTTCTTGGGAACGCCTGGAGGGTGCCGAGAACTCGCTCACGCGCATTGCCGGTACGGTCGAGAACCTGCGCTGGGCCGCGAACCACGCGACGGCCGATGCCGATGAGGCGGCTGCCGAGGCGTTTGCCACCAAGGCCGCCGAGACCCGTGCCACCTTTAAGGAGTGCATGGACGACGACTTTAACACCGCCGGTGCCATGGGTGCCGTCTTTGGCTTTGTGACCGAGTGCAACCAGTATCTGGAGCAGGCGGGCGACGCTGCCGACAAGGCCGCTGCCCTGGCCGCCGCCGACACGCTGGCCGAGCTGCTCGACACCTTTGGTGTTGAGCTTCCCGAGCCCAAGGCCGAGCTGCCGCTGGGCCTGCTGGGTGTTGCCGCCGGTCTGGTTGCCTACACGGGTAATGACGTGGACGAGGCTGCTGCCAAGATTCTCGAGGCCCGCGCGGAGGCCCGTGCCGCCAAGAACTGGGATCTGGCCGACGCCATCCGCGACCAGCTCAAGGACCTGGGCCTGACGATCGAGGATACAGCCGCGGGTACTCGTATCAAATCCCTCTAATCCCCGCGGGTTTCCCAAGCACCCGACCTTGCCGTTCAAACCGTCGCTCGCGTACCCAAGTACGCGTCGCTCCTCTTTTCGCGGCAATCTCGGGCACTTGGAAAACCCGTACCGACCGCTTGAGCTATTCGTCTTAAGCGGTCGTTTCTTTTGTCCCGTTTGAAATAGTTTTAGGAGGTTGTCCTATGGCCGACAATCGCAAGCGTGCTCCTCGTGGCGGCAAGCAGGCTGCTTCCGGCTCGCGTCCGATTCGCCGCAATGACCGTGCTGCCGCTCCCAAGGGCCAGCGCGAGCGCTCCCAAGCCCAGACTGCACGTCCGCAGCGCGACCGCAATCGCGACAACGTTCAGGTCCCCAAGGGTGAGTTCATCGAGGGCCGCCGCGCTGCCGCTGAGGCGCTGCGCACCGGTTTTCCCATCAAGTGCGCGCTCATTGCCGAGGGCGGGGAGCGCGATGCCGCCCTGTCTCGTCTGGTCGATGACCTTAACGCCGCGGGCGTGCACATCAAGTATGTGCCGCGCGCGCAGCTCGATGCGCTGTCGAGCCATGGCGCTCACCAGGGCATTGCGCTCGAGGTAGGCAACTTCCCCTATGCGGACGTCGCCGATATCCTCGACCGCGCGGGCGACGGACCGGCACTCGTCGTCGTACTCGATCACGTGACCGACGACGGTAACTTTGGCGCGATTGTGCGCTCTGCCGAGGTCGTGGGCGCGGCGGGCGTCATCATCGCCAACAAGCGTGCCGCCGGCGTCACCGTGGGCAGTTACAAGACTTCTGCCGGTGCCGTTATGCACCTGCCCATCGCGCAGGTTCCCAACATTGCGCGTGCGCTCGACGACCTTAAGGCCGCTGGCTTTTGGGTGGGCGGCGCTTCCGAGCATGCCGAGGGCAGCTGCTGGGATGCTCCCTTCGAGGGCCGCGTGGCGCTCGTCATGGGCTCCGAGGGCGACGGTATCTCGCGCCTGGTGCTCGAGAAATGCGACTTTTTGACCAAGCTTCCCCAGCGCGGCATGACCGAGAGCCTCAATGTGGCACAGGCGACCACGGCGCTGTGCTTTGAGTGGCTGCGCCGCAACGCCGGCGAGCTCATGGGGGAGGAGTAACGCATGTCCAAGAAGAACCGCGCCAAGTCCAAGGCCAAGCGCTTTGGCGAGGGCTCGGCCAAGCCGATTGTTTCGGCCGCGACCTACGGCGTGGGCGGCAATGCGTTTGCGCAGGCCATCGCCGATCCGGTTTCGACGGTGCATTCCAATAAGCCCGAGCTGCTAGTGGTCGACGGCTACAACGTGATTCACTGCACGCCGCGTTACGAAAAGCTCGTATACGACCATTCTGATGATCCATATTCCAGCGACGTCCACGACATGGCGCGCACCGCGCTCATCAACGATGTCGCGGCGTTTGCCCAGGGTCGCTACGAGGCCGTAATCGTCTTCGACGGCGCGGGCAATATCTCCAGCGAGCGCCCCAACCTGCCGGCCCGCGGCGTGCGTATCGAGTTCTCGCCGACGGGCGTTTCGGCAGATACCGTGGTGCAAAAGCTCTGCATCGAGGCGCGCGAGGAAGGCCGCGCGTGCTCCGTGGTGTCGAGCGACGGCACGATCCAAGCCGTCGTCATGGGCAAGGGCGTCACGCGCATTTCGAGCCGCATGCTGGTGGACGAACTCAAGCAGATCGACAACGACGTGCACGAGGCCGAGGAAGCGCCCCAGATCAAGATGACCCTGGGCAGCCGCCTAAGCCCCGAGGCGCTGGCGAAGCTCAAGGCGCTCCGCGGCCGGTAGGGGAGAATCCTAAGAGACCGGTTTCTCAATTGGCCAAACAACTGATTTGTAACCAGTGGGTTGTAAGTTTCCCGTCGCCAAAACGAATAGTTTTCCGTTTTGGCGAACAGATAAAACTATTCGTTCTGGCGAATAGTTTTGAGATGTGGTCGGCCGAAGGGTCTGTTGCGCCCCGTCCGCAATTCCTTTATTCTTAACTGGCTTCGCGCGAAAGCGCCAAGTGTGCCAGTGTGGCGCAACGGTAGCGCAACTGATTTGTAATCAGTGGGTTGCAGGTTCGATTCCTGTCACTGGCTCCATGAAAGTTTCGGGCTCTGTTCCCTCGTGGAACAGAGCCCGTTTCTTTTTAATAGATCATCGGGTTCGGCGTTCGTCTCGTCTCTCAGTTTGTCTCGATCTGTAACACCAAGACGGGAAATTTGCTTCTACCTGTTACAGATTGAGACAAAAGATTGAGGTCTGTCAATTTGTCTCAATCTGTAACAGTTAGGAGAGAAATATCGGTCAAGATGTTACAGATCGAGATTTTGCCTGTGGACCGTTGAGAAATGTCTCGATCTGTAACACGAAGGGGGCGGAAAACCGCTCTATCTGTTACAGATTGAGACGTAAGCTAGGGTTGCAGCGCAGTGTCTCAATCTGTAACAGATAGGGGAGAAATTGTTCTCTACCTGTTACAGATCGAGACAAAGGTCGGAGCGGGTCCAGCTGTTCACCTCGAGCGAGGATAATCAGACAGACGAGCGTGGAAAATCTCCCGCCTGGAGAATGAGCGTGGATAATCTGCCACTTTGGACTCGATGGCACGGCAAAAGTGGGAGATTATCCACGCTCGATTTCTAACGGGAGAAAATCCACGTTCGATTCTCTCTGGGAAGTCCGATCTCGACCTATATATAGGTGCAAATGAGCTGTTATCGAAGTTTAATCCAGCACGTCCACTCCACCACACCAAAGTGTTCCCTCGGGAAATGTCACCAGCGCAGCCAAATCCACTGACCTTCATATCCAAACTCAACAAAACCGCAGGTCATGGCTATATAGATACGCCCGGAACCGTGTATCTAGAGGTTTTCGTTGACAGGCCCCAAGGTCACATCGTATTATCTTTTTCGTTCGCGGGGGCGGCGGTCCAAAAGACCAAAGGACCTGCGGATACTTGAACGATTGGGAGTTTGCCCGAGTGGT
>CAKUEZ010000099.1 GCA_934646965.1 uncultured Collinsella sp.
GGCACGAGCTGCTTGGTGAGCACCAGGCGGCCGAGCATGGCGAAGCCCATGGCCGGCAGGATGTTGGCGGCAACGCCAAAGCCGGCAAGAACAAAGTCGGGAATAAAGTCGAGCATACCCTGGATGGCGTCAGCACCCAGATAGAACGAAAGCGAGCACAGCAGGAACGCCATGATGCAACCGGTCGAGCCGATCAGGAAGTGCATCGCATAGACGCCCTTAAGGTTGCCCTGGCCGGAGAAGACATCAGCGCGGTCAACCAGGATCGGCAGGGCAGCGTTGAGGATGTTCTTGATGGCAAGGCACAGCGTGGCGATGGGCATAGCGAGCGCAATGGCCGCCTCGGTGCTCTGGCCCAGCTGGATAGCGAAGGCGCAGGCGAGCACGCCACCGATCGTCTCATCGGGCGGCACGTAGGCGCCGATGGAAATCGAGCCCATGAACAGCAGTTCCAGGCTCGCGCCAATCGCGAGGCCGGACTGCAGATCCCCCAGCACCAGGCCCACGAGCGGGCACAGGACGATGGGGCGGAACGCGTAGAGCGTACCGAGCTGGTAGTCGAACTTACCAAATGCGGCGATAAGTCCGATGAGGATTGCTTGGGTAAGCATATATCCCCCTTTCCATATAGGACACTACGAAGAGACGGAGCTCTTCGAAATTAACCGCCTAGAGCACGCTGGCGCAGTCAACCTTGGGGTCGTCGGCCAGAGGACGAATCTCGACCTCGACGCCGTTACTCAGCATCTCGCGTACATCGGCTTCCTCGGCCGCGGTCAGGAAGATCTGGCGAGAGACCTGACGCGCGTCGGGGCGCTTATCGTCCTTGGGCTTGGTGTTGCCCAGGTTAATGGACTTGATCTGCGGGCAGCCCTCGACGAGCTGCTTTGCCTCGGCGATGGTGGCAACGCAGATGATCATCTTGTACTTGTCGGTCACGCCAGAGTTAATAGCCTCGATGGCGTTTGCCATATCCTTGATGACGAGCTTGCAGCCGGCGGGCTTGCCCATCTTGAGCGTCGTCTTCCACACCGGATCGTTGGCGACCTTGTCGCCCACGCAGAAAATGCAGTTAGAGCCGAGGCCCTGGACCCAAGAGACTGCGACCTGGCCATGAAGCAGACGATGGTCGACGCGAAGTAGCTGAATCATAATGTGACCCCCCAAAGGTCTTATGCCGCCTTACGGCGTGTCAGTAGGTGCTGCGGATTAGAACTCTTCTTCCTCGTCGTCATCGACCAACAGGTCGTTGACGAACTTGACGCGCGTGTCGTCCGCTGCGACGATGGCGCGAATCGTCTCATCAACCGGAGCCGACTCATCGGAGAACAGCAGCTGGATGAGCAGAGGAAGATTCATGTTGGTGACAAGGTAGGTGCGGGGACGTGTCTGGACGATCTTGGTGAACTCGTTGTTGACGCTGCCGCCAAAAAGGTCGGTGCAGACGACGACATCATCATCGGCAGACATGCCTGCCAACAGTTTTTGGGCTTCCTCGGCCACGTCCATGCGGTCATCGACGAACATCGAAAGATCGTGAACGTTGTCGCGAGCGCCCGAGAGCAGCTCAATGCTCTCCTTGATGCCGGTAGCGAAGTGTGCATGGCTGGCGATGATGTACTGTCTCATGCTGCGAATCCTTCCGTGACTGACGCGTCCCCGCGCTTGGCTTTAGTAGTCGAACTGGTGATAGTAACGACGATACTTAAGGTTGTGCTTGGTGACCGTCTCGTAGTAGCGAGCCAGGCGGTCAGTCACGAGCACCGTCAGGATCCACGGGGAAACGATGACGCGGAAGTCGTCGTCCAGGCCCGGGATGGCGAACTCGGCGGTGTCGATGATGTTGATGTCGGTGTCGCCGGTGACGCCGCGGGTCAGGAAGGCGCGGACGCGCTCGTCGAGCTTGCGGTTCTCGTCCTCGCCCATGAACAGGAACACGGGAACGCCGGGCTCCACGAGCTCCAGGGTGCCGTGGAAGAAGTCGGCCGAGGTGATGTAGCGGGTGCGCTTCCACTGCATCTCCTCGAGGATGCACATCGAGAACAGGATGGTCTCACCCCACAGGGCGCCGGAGCCGATGAACATGGTGTAGGGAGCCAGGGCGTACTTCTTGGCGAGCTCCTCGGCGCGCGGCTCGAAGCGCTTGCGGATGTCGAGCATGTCCTTCCAGATGTCCTTGGTCTGCTCGATGAACAGATCGAACTTGGGGAAGCAGCCGCGGCGGTTGAGCAGGCGCAGGCCGAAGCAGTCGGCGAGGTAGTAGCCCTTCTCGCAGCCACCGGAGCCGTGATCGGAAGCCATGGCGACGCAGTTCTCGGCGCCCACAGCCTGGCCGATGAGACCCTCGGGCTTGGTCATGGCGTAGACACGGACACCCATGTCCTTCATCTTCTTGACGGCCTCGAGCACCTCGGGGGTGGTGCCGGACTCGGAGGCGGTGAGCACGACGGACTTGTCGGTCATGCGCTTATGGCCGGAGACGTTCCACTCGGCGGCATGGATCAGGTAGACCTCCAGATCGCGGTCGCCGAACTTGTTCATAAGGTACTCGAGTTGCATGAGCTCGTCCCAGGTGCCGCCAACACCCATCAGGAACACGGCGTCGTAGCCCTCGTCGGCGACCTTGTCGGCGAGCGCGGTCATCTTCTTGCCGGTCTCGTAGAGCGCCTTGCCGTCCTCGAGGTAGCCCTCCTGGTCGAAATTCATGATCTCGATCTTCTCGGTTTCCTTCATTTGCTTCTCCTTTCTGGGGATGCCTTAACAATCCCCTATGCCAACGAGCGACAACGCCCGCCTACATTCCGTAACACTCAGCTGCTTTGGCCTTAAGCGTGTTGACCGATTCCTCGTAGCCCTCTGCCTTGACCTCCATTTGCTTGGAGACGGCATCGAGATACGGGTGAACGTCCCACGAGTTCAGACGCTCGGTGACCATTGCCGCCATCGTCTGGAAGAACACCAGGTTGGGAATCGCGGCAAGCAGCGGAGCCACCTGCGGCACCGCAATCTCGTGTGCCTTGCCCTTGGGATGCATGGTTAGCAGGACGGCCTTTTTCGTTACCTTCGACAGCGCGTCGGCGATATTTGCCAGGCGCTCCGAGCCCTGAGGGTCGTCGACGATAAACACCAGGTAGCCCGGAGTAATCTGCATCTCGGGACCATGGACGAACTCCTCGCCCTCGTGATGCATGGCCGGAATCTTGATAGTCTCACTCAGCTTGAGCGCCGCCTCTTCGGCAACGCCATAGTTGGGACCGTTGCCCACAACCATGGCCGGCACGTGCTCCGACAGCTCGAGCAGATGATCTTGGACATATGCCTCGGCGGTCTTGCACATCGCGGCGTTGGCCTGGATG
Organism: uncultured Collinsella sp.; assembly: GCA_934646965.1. GTDB lineage: Bacteria > Actinomycetota > Coriobacteriia > Coriobacteriales > Coriobacteriaceae > Collinsella. Next base: position 3,357 of record CAKUEZ010000099.1, read on the forward strand.
GCCTCGCGCAGATCGTCAAGGCGCTGGGCGACGCCATCGGCGTCAATCGTCCCGCGTGCCTGACCACCGTAAATGCCAAAGAGCACCAGGTACTCGATAAGCGTCTGGACACCCAAGGTCACAAAGTCCACCGACTCGACGCCCACGCCGTAGTCGAGAACGATATCGGCATGATCCTTAATGGGAGCCTCGACGTTTGCCGTGAGCGCAACTGCTGCCATGTCATGCGCTCGCATAAAATCGAGCGCCGCAATCGTGTTAGTCGAATAGCCACTCTGAGAAATAGCGATGTTGAACGCATTCTGCGGATAGGCATGCTCAAAGTCGACAAAGGCCTCAGGCGTCACGACGGACACCTGCATCTGCAGTGCGTCCTGCAGGTAATCGCGGGCGCAATCGGCGGCATGACGGGACGAACCCGAGGCAACGATACGCAGCGCGCCAAAGGATGCGGACTGGAAAATATCGACGAGCTGGCGTACAAGCTCGGACGAACGCTCGAGGTTCTCGCCCATACGCACATGGGCAAGCTGAACGTAATCGAGCATTTTCATCGTCTCACCTCGTAACAAATTATTAGTATTTGATACCAATCACAGTTACAGGTTACGGCTTTTTGATACCTATTTGCCGACTAATCTTTCCCCATCGGCGAACGGTCGATTTTGGACCATGTAAGGTTGTATATACAGTCTGCTTAACGATTCGAAATCAGTCGGCTTTTTCTGCCCGTTATGCAAAAGCACCAGCTAGTACGTATAGGTATATCCGCCCGCATCACCGCGGTTGAACGACTTGACGTACTCGATCGCCTGCCCACTTGCATCGTAGCTCACGCACTCCAACGTCAAGGCAAGGTCTCCTTGCTCCAAATCGAGCAAGCCTGCGTCGCGTGCTCCCAGCGCCTCGATATTGAGCTTTTCCTGCGCCATGACCGGCTTTCGACCCAGCATCTCATAGGTCTCGTACAGACTGAAGACCGACACATCGATCTCTTCGATGGTTGGGAACAGCAGACAGGGGATAAGCGCCATCTCAATTGATACGGGATCACCGTTTACACAGTTAAGACGTCGAATGGAATAGAGCAGGTCATCCTCGGCGATGCCAAACAGATCGGCATAGTACGGTCCGGCGTGGCGCTTGGAGCGCGCGAGGATACGGACGGACGGCTCGCCTCCCGAGGCGCGGACCGATTCACGGAAGCCGCCCGTACGCTCAAAAATAGCAGGCACTTTCTGCGCCACGAAGGCGCCCTTTCCGCGGACGCGACGAATCTGGCCGCGACGGACCAGCTCATCGACGGCACTTCGAATGGTCAGGCGCGTCGTGCCAAACTCGTCGGCAAGTTCATTTTCGGACGGAATCATCGAACCCGTGGGGTATATGCCGCGCTCGATACGTTCCTCAATGCGACGTCGAATGCGCATATAAACCGGAGTGGCATCTACTGTTTCAGCCATTGTTCACCTGCCACGCTCTTCATGCCGTTCTTTTCGCCGTTATCGGCAAAGCGGAACTTCGTGGGCAGAATCACCGATTTGCAATGCTCCACAAAGCGCATGTCTTTATCAAACTCAATCGTGCTCTCATAGAATACCGGCGTTCCCTCTTCTTGCTGGAGAAGCTCGGCCTCCTCGGCGTTCAGGCGCGAGATTGAGATGTGCTCGCGTCCATGCTCAACACGCACGCCGCCTTCTTTGAGCAAGACGTCGTAGAGGCTCTCGTGCTCAAAATCATGGTCGGGAAGCGACGGGCAAAGAGACAGGTTGACATGGGCTGTTTCGATTGAAGCCGGCTCGCCCTCAATAAGACGGACGCGCTGCATGCGGAGCAAGGGAGCGCCTGCGGCAACCCCAAGCTTGTCGGCAAGCGCCTCATCTGCCTCGACCGTCTCGGTGGAAACCAAGCGCGAAGAGGGGTGCAGGCCGGCAGTCCGCACGGCATCGGAGAAATTATACGTTTCCTGGAAGATATTCAGCGGTTTGGGAGGACACACATACGTGCCCGATCCGCGGCGGCTCTCGAGCGTTCCGCACGAAATGAGCCGCGTGATGCCAGCACGTAACGCCGTACGCGAAACGCCAATAACCTCGCACAGCACACGCTCGGCCGGCAGGCGGTCGCCGCCGGTAAGCTGATGGTGCTGGATGTACCAAAGAATTCCCTCAACAGCACGATCTTTGGGGGGAATTGCATAAGATTCGCCTGCCATTGCACAGACTCCTCATTCAGAAACGTATGTCGCCAGAATTAGGCCAGCCCTCCCATGGCATCAAACTCGGCCTTGATCTTCTCGGCGACATTCCGATACGACTTATATAGGCTTGAATCGCGTTTGACTTCGTCGGTCATAACGGGAATCTCTAATTTGGAAACCTCGTCTTTTCCCGTCTGGACCGCCACAACAACACCCATACCAAGACACATATTACGCTTTGCCGCATTTATTTTTGCCGCCTTGGCAGGATTTGCCAGAATACGCTGGGCAAATTCCTGTTTTGAAGGCGTCTCGTCGGCCTCCGGATCGCCAGCCTCGGCCACCTCGCACTGCAGCACGTCCGCATAGTCAAAGATCTTTGGCTGCGCACCACGCTGATGCACAGCCCACTTGCGGCGCGTAGCATCCTGGTAGATAGCCGGTAAAAACGTAAACCGCGGCGGGTCCAAAATCGTATCCGTGATGGTAAACACATCGGGATCAAAGGCATCCTGCGGGTTTTTCTTCTTGAACAGCCCCATATCAGCCTCCCGTACTAGCATTAAACAACTCAAGCCGAATATAGCACCAATTTCAAGCTAGCGCTTTACCATATCGGTGCGTGGCGTCTATGGCTCGCTCAGCGGGGCAATACGGGCGAGGGCCGGGGAGACATACTTTGTTTTGAGAAGTGGGCTTCGCGAACTTCTCAAAACAAAGTATGTCTCCCCGGCCCCGGCGATGTAATGCTGGCTGACCGCAGTTAAACGCACAGCATAGTTACCAACGGGATCGTTAGGATTGAGCAGATGATCGACAGGAAGGTGCATTGCATCATGGGGCGTGCGTCTTTGCCGTATTGGAGGCAGTACAGCGTGCCGTTGCTGCCCACGGGCATTGCCATCTCGAGTACGAGCGTCGTGATAAACATGGGCGTTATGCCTGGCCACACGCGGGCCACGGCAAGGCACGCCACCGGTACGATAACCAGGCGAAATGCCACGGCGACATAGGCGCGCCAGTTGGCGAGCATGTCGATTGGACGATACTTGGCAATGGACGACCCCATGAGCAGCAGCGCCGCCGGGGTGGTCATGGTGCCCACGATGGAAATCGAATCGCCCAGCACGCCCCAATCGGTCCATCCCGTCAGCACGATTACGAGCACGACAAGGCTCGCGATAAGGCCGGGATTCTTGCAACAAGCAGCAAGGTTTCGCAACTGCTTCTTAAGACCACCCTGTGCACCACTAAAGAGCATGACACCGACGGTGAACATAAATATGTTGAGGGGGATAAGCGCAATCGATGCATAGAGCAGTGCCTGTTTTCCAAGCACCGCCTGAATGACCGGAAACCCGATAAAGCCGGCATTGCCAAAGAGCACGGCAAAGCGATACGAACACTCAGTCCCCTTGGGTACACGAAGAGCGGCGGTGACAACGAAAGCGATAACGATCGCCACCACATACATGACGACGGCTAAGCCCATAAGCGAAAACGTATCGGCAACGCTCGGCAGCTGCACATCGTCGCCCAACGCCGACGAAAGCACCAAGCACGGCAGCGCCACCTGCAACAGCAGACGCGACAGCTCGCGCTCAAACTCAGCCTCCATAAACCCCAGCTTGGAGATACACCACCCCAACAG
>CAKUEZ010000100.1 GCA_934646965.1 uncultured Collinsella sp.
CTTTTGCTCTGGATTACGAACATCTTGAGAAAATCGTGATGATACCTGCCTATTTGACAAATTCGTTCTATCCCTTTGAGGGGGAGCGTGCTATAGTAGGCGCTTGCATGACCTCACCGTGTCTCAGAGGTGTCATACATTTTTTGCAAGGAACTCGAAAGGAACTCCAGAAGTGGCAAACATCAAGTCTCAGAAGAAGCGTATCCGCACCAATGAGGCAGCTCGCATGCGTAACAAGGCTGTCAAGTCCGAGCTCAAGACGCTGACCAAGCACGTCCAGTCCGCCGTCGCCGAGGGCGACGCCGAGAAGGCCCAGGCTGCCCTCAAGACCGTCACCAAGCGTCTCGACATGGCTGCCGCCAAGCATGTTATCCACAAGAACCAGGCTTCCAACCGCAAGTCCGGTCTTGCCAAGCTCGTGAACAGCATCAACGCCTAAGTTGTAAATTTCACACCACACAGATTACGCGCATAAATGGAGCCTGTTTTATGGAACAGGCTCCATTTTTTGTACCGCTCGGGTAAGATAGTCCGCATGAATACTTCAATTGACATTTCCCACATCCGCAACTTCTCGATCGTTGCGCACATCGATCATGGCAAGTCCACGATCAGTGACCGCATCCTCGAGCTCACCCATACCGTTGACGAGCGCGACATGGAGTCGCAACTGCTCGACACGATGGATATCGAGCGCGAGCGCGGCATCACGATCAAGTCCAATGCGGTCCGCGTCTCCTATGACGCCGACGACGGCGAGACGTATCAGTTCAACCTGATCGATACGCCGGGCCACGTGGATTTTACCTACGAGGTCTCGCGTTCGCTGGCCGCCTGCGAGGGCGCGGTACTGGTCGTCGACGCCACGCAGGGCGTCGAGGCGCAGACCGTCTCCAACGCGACGCTCGCTATGAACGCCAATCTGGATATCGTGCCCGCCATCAACAAGATCGACCTGCCCTCGGCACATCCCGACGAGGTCAAGACCGAGATCGAGGACGACCTGGCCATTCCCGCCGATGACGCCGTGTGCGTATCGGGCAAGACCGGCGAGGGCATCCACGACCTGCTGGAGTCCATCGTCTTTTTGATCTCGCCTCCCAGGGGCGATGCCTCGGCGCCGCTCAAGGCACTCATTCTGGACTCTTATTTTGACGAGTACCGCGGCGTCGTGGCCACGGTGCGCGTCTTTGACGGTTCCATTAAAAAGGGCGATACCCTGCGCATGATGCAGGCCGAGGGCGACTTCTTGGTCGACGGCGTGGGCGTCAAGCGTCCTGCCGAGACGCCGGTCGATGCGCTGACCGTCGGCGAGGTGGGCTATGTGGTCACGGGCCTGAAGGACCCCGAGGCCGTGCGCGTGGGAGATACCCTTACCTGGGCGTCGAATCCCTGCCCCGAGCCGCTGCCGGGCTACCGCGAGGCCAAACCCATGGTCTATACGGGCCTGTTCCCGATTGACAACAAGGATTACGAGAACCTGCGTGACGCCCTCGACAAGCTGCACGTCAACGACCCGTCGTTGGTGTGGGAGCCCGAGACGTCGGTGGCGCTGGGCTTTGGCTTCCGCGTGGGCTTCCTGGGCCTGCTGCACATGGAGGTCGTCAAGGAGCGCCTGGAGCGCGAGTTTAACCTGGACCTCATCGCCACGAGCCCCTCGGTGGACTATCACGTCTACAAGACCGACGGCGAGATGATCGACGTTCGCAGCCCGCAGGACCTGCCCGAGGCCACGCGCATCGAGCGTATCGAGGAGCCCTACCTCAAGGCCAAGATCATCTGCCCGCCCGAGTACACGGGCGCTGTCATGCAGCTTGCCATCGAGCACCGCGGCATCACGACCGATATGATCCACCTGACGAGCAAGTCGGTCGAGATGCGCTTTGACATGCCGCTTGCCGAGCTCATCTTGGACTTCTTCGATCAGCTCAAAAGCCGCACCAAGGGCTATGCTTCGCTCGACTACGAGTTCAACGAGTACCGTCCCTCCGAGCTCGTCAAGCTCGACATCCTGCTTTCGGGTGACGAGGTTGACGCGCTGTCGTTTATCGTCCACAAGGACAAGGCCTATGGCCTGGCCCGCGGCCTGTGCGACAAGCTCAAGGAAATCATCCCGCGCCAGCTGTTCGAGGTGCCTATCCAGGGTGCCATCGGCAACAAGATCATCGCCCGCTCCACCGTTAAGGCCCGTCGCAAGGACGTTTTGGCCAAGTGCTACGGCGGCGATATCTCTCGTAAGCGCAAGCTGCTCGAGAAGCAGAAAGAGGGCAAGAAGCGCATGAAGGCCATCGGCTCGGTCGAGGTCCCGCAGGAGGCCTTTATGGCGATCCTCAAGGTGGACGAGTAGGTCCATGGCGCTTTCCGAATACAGCAAGCGGCTGCTGGGCGCCTATGCCGAGCAGCCGTTCCTTATGGCTCCCATGGCGGGTGTGACCGACCCTGCCTATCGCATCATGTGCCGCCGGCGCGGCGCGCAGCTTGCCTACAGCGAGATGGTAAGCGTGGCCGGCCTTGCCTATGCCAGCAATAAGACCTGGCGCCTGGTGCTCCCTGCCGACGAGGAGCAGCAGATTTGCGTGCAGCTCTTTGGCTCCAAGCCCGATCAGTTTGCGAGCGCCGTCGCTGCCGTCGAGGAGCGCGTGGGCGATCGTCTGTCGCTGATCGATATCAATATGGCCTGCCCGGCCCGCAAGGTCGTTACCAAGGGCGAGGGTTCGGCGCTTATGCGTACGCCCGACCTGGCCGAGAAGATCGTCGAGGCTGCGGTGGGTGCGGCGCATGTGCCCGTGACCGTCAAGATCCGCAAGGGCTTTTATGCCGAGGACCGCAATGCCGCGACGTTTGCCCAGATGCTCGAGGGCGCCGGTGCCGCCGCAGTTGCCGTTCACGGTCGTTGCGCCACGCAGCTCTATACCGGTCAGGCCGATTGGTCGGTGGTCGATGAGGTGGCTGACGCCGTTGAGATTCCCGTGATCGGTTCGGGCGATGTGTTTTCGGCTGAGGATGCTGCCGAGCATCTGCGCGGCTCGGGTGCCAGCGCGGTGTTTATCGCGCGCGGCATCTACGGCAATCCGTGGGTGTTCGGCGATGCACGTGCGCTTGCGCTCGATGGCACGCCGGTGCCGGCACGCAGCTCGGTCGAGCGCTTGGACGCCCTGCGCGAGCACCTGACGTTGACGCACGAGCTGTTGCCGCTCATGTCGCGCGCCCGCACGTATGCGAGCTGGTATCTCAAGGGCATGCCCCATGCCGCCGCCTGGCGCGCCCAGGTGGTTCGCTGCTCCACGTACGAGGAGTTCATGGCGCTGGTCGATGATATCGAGCGCGATGTCGTGGCCTGCGAGGCCGCCCTTGCCGCCGGTGAGTCGGTGCCCGCGCATCCGCTGGAGGCTTAAGGGTGGCCGTTACCGCGCTGTATGTGCACGTACCGTTTTGTGCTCAAAAGTGCCGCTACTGCGATTTCGACTCGCGCAGCTTTTCCCCGTGCGACCTGGACACTGCGCTCGATGCCTATTTTGAGCAGCTACATGTGCGCCTTGATGCCTTTGGCAATGCCGGGGCCCTCGAGTACGTCCGTACCGTCTACGTAGGCGGCGGTACGCCGTCGCTGGCGGGGGAGCGCCTGGTGGAGCTCGCTCGTCGCATCGTTGCGTGGTGTAAGCCCGTTGAGTTTACCTGCGAGGCCAACCCCGAGTCGCTGACCACCGATCTTGCCGAAGCGCTTGCCGCGGCGGGTGTTACGCGCATTTCGCTGGGCGTGCAATCCCTCGATAACGATGAGCTTGCCGCTATCGGCCGCATTCACGATGCCGATCGGGCCCTCGCTGCCGTCGCGACGGTCAAAGACGCTGGTCTTGACGTGTCGTGCGACCTTATGTGCGGGCTTCCCGGGCAGACGGCGGCAAGCTGGGGACGCACGCTCGGTGGCGTGCTCGCGGTGGCTCCGCACCATGTTTCGGTCTACCCGCTCACGCTCGAGGAGGGAACGCCCCTCTACCGCATGGCATGCCGAGACGAGTCTCTGGAACCCGATGAGGATTTTCAGGCCGCCTGCATGGATGTGGCGCGCGATCGCCTGAGTGCGGCCGGCTATCACCCCTACGAGGTGGCGAGCTATGCCCTCGATGGGCATGAGTGCGCCCACAATATCGCTTACTGGACCGGTCAGGGCTATTTGGGCCTAGGTCGCTCTGCCGCCGGCATGCTCGATACCGATGATTTCGATCGCTTGGCCGGGCTTTTCCCCGGCGTTTCTTCTCGTGGAGACGCGTATCGTGTGCGTCTGGTGCAGCGCAACGATGCCGCGACGGCATTTGAGGCGGAATTCCTGTCTCGCCGCGAGGCGGCAGCCGAGGATCTGATGCTCGCCTGCCGCATGACACGTGGCGTGGGGTCCGATCTGCTGGTGCGTGCCGCGCGGGTTATTCCCGTGGATGAATTGGTGTCCGCTTGTGACCGCGCTCTTGAGCTTGGGCTTGCTGCATGGGTGTTAGACGCCGACGATCCCCATGCAAGCCCCATCGCTTCGGCCGACGTCATCGTGGGTCGTACCCGCGCCCATCTGGCGCCGACCCACTTGGGCTGGCTCGATGGAAATGTTCTGTTCGAGCTGTTTTGGGATCTAGCTTAGGCCGCTCGGGTAGAATTACCGCAATATATACGCTGCTGTGAGCAGGAGGTTGCCGCGCATGGCGACGATGAACGAAAAAGATTACTACGAGATTCTGGGCGTCTCCAGGGACGCCACCTCGCGTGATATTCAGAAGGCCTTCCAGCAAAAGGCCCGCAAGCTGCATCCGGATGTCAATAAAGAGCCAGATGCCGAGAAAAAGTTTAAAGAGGTTTCCGAGGCCTACGCCGTGCTCTCGGATGAGCAGAAGCGTGCGCGTTACGATGCTATGCGCTCGGGTAATCCCTTTGCTGGAGCTCCTACGGCTTCGCCCTATGGCGGCGGCTATGCCGGCAGCGCGGGCTATGGCAACCCCTTTGAGGGCGGCTTCCCCTTCGGCGGCGCCTGGGGCCAGCCGCGTCGCGGTCAGGCGGCCTACAACCCCGAGAACGGTGCGAACGTGGTCGTCGACATTAAGCTCGACGCCAAGGAGGCTAAGGGCGGTGCCAGCAAGACCGTCCGCTACACGCGCTTCGATACCTGTGACCATTGCGGCGGTTCGGGCTCTGTTTCGTCCGAGCACGCCCATACCTGCCCGAGCTGCGGCGGTCGCGGCCATATCGATGTCGACCTGTCCTTCCTGTTTGGCGCGGGCACGTTCCAGTCGGTTTGCCCCGAGTGCGGCGGTTCCGGCAAGGTCGTGGCCGACCCGTGTCCCGATTGCGGGGGCAGCGGTCGTACCCGCGTGACGACCGAGCAGACGATTGAGTTTCCCGCCGGTACGCACGACGGTGACGAGGTCCGCATCCCCAACATGGGTCATGCCGGCACCAATGGCGCCTCGGGCGGCGATCTGGTCGGTCGTGCCCACGTGGAGGCCGAGCGCCTGGAGGGAAAGGCGCGCACCGGCTTCTACCTTATGGGTATCATCGCGCCGTTTTTGGTGCTGTCGGCCATCTCGGGCGTGTTCTCGGCCTTTGCCGTGATGTGCTTTATCCCGTTTGCCATGGGCCTATTCATGGTGCTCTCGGATGGCGTGCTCCATCGCAGCCTGCTGTGGTGGAAGCGCGGCGCGATGCAGTTTGCCAACGGTTTTGCCAACGGCTTCATGTTCGCGCTCGTGTCGGTTTGGTTTGCCAGCTGCTCGCAGCGTGCCATGCTTTCGCCGTACCAAATGCAATAACATCAAACCCTCTGTTTGCGGCCGGCCCAGCTTGGGTATAGGACGCACTGTGACAATAATGAAAGTCGGAAGGATTCGGTCGTGTCGGAAAATAGGGATTACTACGAGGTACTTGGCGTCGATAGGGATGCCGACGCGCGGACCATTAAGCGCGCGTTTCTAAAGAAAGCCCGTACGGTACACCCGGATGTTTCGGACGACCCCGAGGCCGAGGCCAAGTTCAAAGAGCTTAACGAGGCCTATTCCGTTCTTTCCGATGAGCAGAAGCGTGCCAATTACGACCGTTACGGCACGGCTGATGGCCCTGGTGGCTCGGGCTACGTCGATATCAACGATATCTTTGGCGGCATGGGCATGGACGACCTGTTCTCGTCGTTCTTTGGCGGTGGCGCCGGTGGCGGCGCCCGCAGCCGTCGCGAGCGTCGTCGCGGTCGCGATATGGCCATCTCGCTTTCGGTCACGCTCGAGGAGGCGGCGCTCGGCTGCAAAAAGACGATCAGCTACGACCGCCTGGCTCCCTGTGACGACTGCAACGGCACCGGCAAGGCCGAGGGCGCGTCCGAAAAGCAGTGCGGCCGCTGTCACGGCACGGGCTATGTGACGACGGTCCAGCGTTCTTTCCTGGGCCAGGTCCAGTCCTCTTCGCCCTGTCCCGACTGCCACGGCGAGGGCACGGTCATCGACCATCCCTGCGAGACTTGCGATGGCCAGGGCCGCACCCCTTCGCACGAAAAGCTCGATATCGATATTCCCGCCGGCGTGTCCACGGGTCGTCAGCTGCGCGTGAGCGGCTATGGCGAGGCCGGCCTTCGCGGTGAGCCCTCGGGCGACCTGATCGTCAACGTGCGTGTTGCCGACCACGATCGCTTTAAGCGCAACGGCGATGATTTGTACCTCGTGAGCGATATCTCGATTGCGCAGGCCGCGCTCGGTTGCGAGATTGAGGTCGAGGGCATTATGCCCGACGAGGTCGTCAAGGTGACGGTTCCCGCCGGCGCGCAGTACGGTGACACCGTGAGTGTCAACAATTTTGGCATGCCGCGTATCGGCGGTGGCGGTTCGCGCGGTCGACTGATCGTGCAGCTGCGCGTGGTCGTCCCTACCAATCTCTCCAACAAACAGCGCGAGCTGCTTCGCGCCTTTGCCGACGAGATGGGCGACGACGTCGCATCCGGCAAGAAGTCGGTGACCGATCGTATCAAGAGTGCCCTCGACGATATCCTCGATTAAGGAGCCCGCGTGCTCGCACCCCATATTTCCGTCGTCAACCTCGGCTGCCGTGTCAACCGGGTTGAGTCCGACCGTATCACTGCCGATCTTATGCGCCTGGGCTTTGCGATGGTGGAGCCCCAGGATGCCGA
>CAKUEZ010000101.1 GCA_934646965.1 uncultured Collinsella sp.
GTGCTCCACGCACGCATTGCTCTCGGGAACGTAGAACACGCCGTCTCGGGGGCAGACGGGCGTTGCCGGAAGGTCCGCCATGTGCTTGCAGATGCGCGCGATGGTCTCGCCCGGCAGCGGGTAGCTCAGCTCGTTGATGCCGTGCGCGCGGTCGATGACCTCGGCGCCGCCACAGCCCACCATCACGTCCACCAGGCCGTCGATGCCCCAGAGCTCATACATGGCCTCGGTCGCGTGGGCGTCGCGCCCGGTGCACAGGCCAAAGAGTACGCCGCGCTCGCGTAGGGCGCGGATCGCTGCCACGGTGCGCGGGGACACCGTGTGCTGGCTCGTGAGCAGCGTGCCGTCGATATCGCAGAACACGGCTTTGATGTGGCTGAATGTGGCGTCCATGGGGCCCTTTCTGGGTAGCGTGGCGGTGTGGGGTGTATTCGCAAACGGCGTACATGGTATACCAAGACTCGGGCAGTTGGGGCCCGACCACCACAAAGGTGCCCGGCCCCTTTGTGGTGGCTTATGGTGCTCGGGCCTCAGCACAATCCATCACAACATTCGACGTTTTTCGGCAAAATCGCGATTTTTACCGAAAGTTGTGATGGTTTCTTACCGTTCTGCAGCACGATCAAAATACTTGCGTCCAAACAGCAGCAGCGCCGCTGGGACCGCCGTCACGACCATGCCCGCTCCGATGAGCGTCTGCTGCACGCCAAATGTTGCCGCCAGCCACGGGGCGATCGCCAGCGGGGCCACGCCGGCGAACATGTTGCCAAAGCCCATGACCGAGTTGACGCGGCCGAGCTGCTCGAGCGGAGCCGTCGTTTGCACGATGGTGTTGTGGAGCGGGTTGACGACGCCCCAGGCCACGCCCAGGGCAATCTGGCCGACAAGGGCAACGCCCACGTACGGCGTTCCCACGTAGAGCAGGCTTCCCAGGCCCACGGACATGAGCGCCACAAGCAGCGTTTTGAGACTGACGAAGCGCGGCGGCAAGCGGAGCGCGAGTACGGCGCCCAGCACCGCGCCCACACCGCAGGCCGACGAGAGCCAGCCCATCCACTCAACGCCGACGTGCAGAACGTCGCGGTAAAAGAACGACTCCAGCGGATCGAAGGCTCCGTAGCCAAAGTTCGAGAGGAAGATGATGCAAAACAGCAGGGCGAGGACACTGTTGGTGAAGACCGTCTTGATGCTGGTCGCGAAGGTGGCGCGGGTGGATGTGCTGGGGTCGGGGTGGTTGGTTTGGCTCGCGCGCTCCCCTTCCTCTGCCGAACCGGCATTTGCATGCCCAGCGACATGGCTGGCCTGCGGTCTAAACCCCCAACCAGCGATGAACGCCAAGAGGGTGAACAGCATCATGAGCACAAACACCGCGCGCGACGATGCGGCCGCCGCGACAAAGCCGCCCAGCGAGGGTCCAACGATAATGCTCACGTTGGAGAACATGGTGATGGTGGAGTTGATATCTTTGAGCTCGACGGGATCGTCGGTGAGGTAGGCCGGATAGGACGTGGCGATGGGCTGGGCGAACCCCATCACAAAGCCCAAGAGTACCGCGCCGGCAAGGACTGTTCCGGTCGCGCTGCCAAAGGCGATGATTGCCGCGCCCGTTGCCAGCGTGCCAACGATGCTCAGCAAGAAATGGCGGCGCGGGCCCCAGGCGTCGAGCGCCGCACCGCCCGCAAAGGACCCCAGGATTACGAAGACGTTCATAAACAGAACGGCCAGCGACGTCGCGACGACCGAGGCGCCGTCCGCATAGGTGAGCGTTCCGATAACGCCGATAAAGTAACTGGTCTGAAAGCCGGTGTAGATCAGAAACCGCATCGCCACCAGGCGCTTGGCCTGCGCAGACAACGAAGATTGGGATTTTGAGATTAGAAATAGGGACATGGGCGCTCCTTGTTGAATACGAATACGGGCCGCGGGCATTGACCGCCGACCATCGACTCAATCTTTCTGTATGCAACGTTAAGGACGCATCGGGCCCCTTCTCTCCGTTTTTGCCAGCACGAACTACTTGGTAGATTTTAAGGCATGTCCCAAACATCTACCAAAGCAAAAACCACCACAAAGGTGCCTGCCTGTGGTGGCCCAATGATATGGCAGCGTAGCGAGCCGGTTCCAAGTGCCCCAGGTCGCCCCGAAAGAGGAGCGACGCGTACTTTGGTACGCGAGCGACGGCTTGAGGGGCGAGATGGGGTGCTTGGGGCCGGCGCAGCGTCAAGCCTAAAGGCGGTCTTGGATAAGGTCGCAGATGGCTCGGGCGTCGTTGATGTTGATGGCTCGGGTCGCAAAGCCGGCGTCGAAGGCCTGGCGCGCCATGGCCTCGTTGCAGGCGAGGGCCAGCGTGCGGCCGTCGACCAGATCGAGCGAACTCTTGCCGCGCAGGCGATCGACGCCGGAGCGCGCGACCACGATATTGTCGAAGCCCTCGGTCTTATAGCCCTCAATGATCACCACATCGACGTCGTTGTAGCGCGATAGCAGCTCGCGCGCGGGCATCTCGTCCTCCTCGCGGGTGTCGGCGTACTCCGCCCAGCGCGTGGCGCAGATGAGGCCCACGTGCTTGGAGCCTGCCTGGTGATGACGCCAGGTGTCCTTGGCGGGCACGTCGATATCAAAGCCATGGTGCCCGTGATGCTTGAGCGAACCCACGCGCAGGCCACGGCGGGTAAGCTCGGCGATGACTTTCTCGACAAGCGTGGTCTTGCCCGAGTTCTGGTAACCGATAAACGCGATGGCGGGGACGGCGGGCGTGGGGGCCGCGGGCGCAGAAACAGCGACAGGCGCGCTCGCGGGCGCGGTGCCGTCGGCAGCGGCGGCCTCGGCAGCAGCAGCCTGGCGTTCTGCGCGATCCCACACGCCCGAGCGGCCACCCTCCTTGTGCAGCAGGCGCACGTCGACGATTTCCATGCCGCGGTCGACGGCCTTGCACATGTCGTAGATGGTCAGGCACGCGGCGCTCGCTCCGGTCAACGCCTCCATCTCGATACCCGTCTTGCCCGTCACACCTGCCGTGACCAGCACGTGAAAGCCGACCTGCCCGTCCGAGCGCGCCGGCGCCCAGCCCTCGGGCACGTCCTCGGCCGGCGTTCCCGCCGGAGCGATGGGCTCGATATCGCACTTGCTCTTGGTGATGAGCAGCGGATGGCACATAGGGATGATGTCGCTCGTGCGCTTGATGGCCATGATGCCCGCCACGCGCGCGCAGGCAAGCACGTCGCCCTTCTTGGCGCGGTCCTGCAGCACCATGGCCTGCGTCTCGGGATGCATGAGGATGGTGCCCTCGGCGATGGCGGTGCGGTGCGTCTCGGCCTTGTCGGACACGTCGACCATGCGCACCTCGCCCTTGGCATCCACGTGCGTCAGCTCGTCGCGGCGGGCGTCGCGGGCGGGCGCGGCGTTGTCGGTCGCGGTCGGTTGCACGGCCGCGGACGCGGCGTCTTTGCTGGCAGACGGGGCTTTGTGGGCAGACATCGCGGCCCTGCGAGCGGCCTTGGTGGCATCGGCGTACCTGCTCTTGGCCATATGATCATCCTCCGATTTGGGACATAAATCGTTGCGTGCCCTCAATTATCGCGTGTTCCTGCGGTTTGTGGGCCACGGCATCGCGCCAAATCGAAAGTACCTGCATATCATCACCGCGGCGCAGCGCCTCGCGAACCGAATACTCGGCATCGCTGAACAGGCAGGGGCGCACACTGCCGTCCGCCGTCAGGCGCAAACGGTTGCAGCTCGCGCAAAAATGGTTGGACATGGCGCTAATGAAGCCGACCGTGCCCGCCGCGCCCGGAAAGCGCCAGTAGCGCGCGGGACCGGCGCCGGCAGGAGCGTCGTTGATGTCGAGCGGCTCAAGCTCGCCCAGGCCAGCCGCAGCGGCGCCGACATTGATGCGTGCCCGCAGCTCGTCGCTCGGTACGGTGTCGCTCGCGTCCCACAGCTCGGGATTGAGCGTGGGCGCGTGCGGATCCACAGCGCAATGCGAACTCGTGTGCTCGTCGCCAATGGGCATGTATTCGATAAAGCGCAGGTGAATGGGGCGATCGACCGTGAGCCGCGCGAGGGCCGCCACGTCCTGGTTGAGGCGACGAACCACAACACAGTTGACTTTGACGGGCTCGAACCCCCAAGCAAGCGCCGCATCGATGCCAGTCATGGTCTGCTCAAGTCGACCCAGACGCGTGATCTTTCCAAACAGTGAAGGGTCGAGTGTGTCGAGCGAGATGTTGACGCGGTTAAGCCCGGCATCTTTGAGCTGCGGTGCCAGCTTGGGCAGCAGGGCGCCATTGGTGGTGAGCGAGATGTCCTCGATCTGTGGGATCGCGCGGATGTCGCGAATAAGCGGAATGATACGGCGGCTGACCAGCGGCTCGCCGCCCGTCAGGCGCACGCGGCGAATGCCCTCCCCCGCCACCAAGCGCACAAAGCGGGCGATTTCCTCGGCGCTGAGCAGCTCGTCGTGCGCACGGGGCGCCACGCCATCGGCCGGCATGCAGTAAATGCAGCGGAAATTGCACTTGTCGGTAACGGCAATGCGCAGGTAGTTGATATCGCGGCCAAAGCCGTCATGTTGCACGCGCTCGTCCACACGGCCCTCCCCTCGTGCAGGCCATTATTCTTCAGGGAATATAGTACCGCACACGGGAACCGGGTCGACACGCGTACGACAGGACAGGCCATTCGAGCAAGAAGGGCTTCCCGAGCCCATCCTCAGCATTCAAACCGTCCCAACATTCGATGCTTTTCCCGATATTGGCAAAAAACGTCGAATGTTGGGACGGTTTAGGTGTCCGCAGGGCTCGGAAGACAAGCCAGACGCCCCTAAAGGCCGCCGCTCCAGTGCCGAATCACGAATTCTCGCAGGTCGTTCTGCCGCTTTTGGAACACCTCGCTTCGGTCGCACTTAAGGCCCATAGCGAGCGCGATGGCATTCATCGCCCGGTGCAATTGCAGCTGGTGGGCAAACTGAGTCCCGGTGAGGACGATCATCCTAAAGCCCAGCGCGCTTAGCACGGTCATGCGCTCCGCGTCAGACGCACTGCGCTGTTTATCGAGATGATCCGAACCGTTGTATTCAATCCCCGTACCGCTCGCAGGTGCATATACATCGATCTCGAAATACCCGGCCTTAGCGAGATATTTGAACTCGTTGGGGACATCGACCCGATGGTTGAGCTCGACCCTGGTGTACCCGAGCCCGCCCTGGGAACGCTTCGCGACGACCATGATTGCGGTGGCCGTCTCCATGGGCGACCGCGCGCCATCGTGCACGCGTTTGAGCACGGCAGCCGCACGTGTAGTCCCCTGACGAGATCGGTTTTCATCGCAATAAGCGATCAGGTCGGCAACGGTATACCTCTGCCCCATCTCGATATAATCACCTGTCTCCAGATGATTCAAATGGTAGCGGGCACAGATTTCATACCCATATTCCAGCTGCTCGGGCTCGCTCATCCACGAGCCCGCCTGGACGAAGCACATGGCCTCATCAACCACCAAGAGACCCTCTGCTACCTCGATAAGATGACCCGAAGGTATGGGCGCCCCAAACACATGGCGTCGGAGACCCGCCGGCCGACAGCGTTCAAAATCGAAACTAACCAGCGTATCAATACGGTCGAGTTCCTCTTGAGGAATACCAAGTGAGACCAGGTAGTCAGCGACAATCTCGACCGCCGCTGAAGCCCTCAGCCCCTTGGCATCGAGCGCCAATTTAGACAGGACTGCGGCTGGCTCCGCCTCGTCGGCAAACTGATCCTCGTCGTATAGGCTGCTTGCTCGCGAGAGCGGCTCTAACGGGCGCGCCACATTGTGGT
This sequence comes from uncultured Collinsella sp., assembly GCA_934646965.1. GTDB lineage: Bacteria > Actinomycetota > Coriobacteriia > Coriobacteriales > Coriobacteriaceae > Collinsella. The sequence goes on from CAKUEZ010000101.1 coordinate 5,817, forward strand.
ACAGCCAGGCGGTCTTATGGGACAGGACGATCGGCAGGTCCATGAGCTCTCCAATGAAGTCGGATAACCAACCTTATTCCCCTGCTCGCGGATTCGCACACCTTCGCATGCAAGTTAGCGATTCCACCCGATCGGATGACAGAAAAACCGTCCCAACATTCGATGCTTTTCCTCAAAATCGAGAAAAACGTCGAATGTTGGGACGGTTTGAGGCGGAGTAAGGGGCATGGAGAGCCAAAACACTGTGCCCGAACGGGTTAATCCAACTCTTTCAAGCCGTGCGCTAGCTGCCAGTACTCGCCGTGCTGGGCGAGGAGTTCCTCGTGGGTGCCGCGTTCGATGATGCGGCCGTGCTCCAGGACCATGATGGCATCGGCGTCGCGGACGGTGGACAGGCGGTGTGCGATCATAAACGTGGTGCGTCCGCGCATGATGCGGTCCATGCCGCGCTCGATGAGCTTTTCGGTACGTGTGTCGATAGAGCTTGTGGCCTCGTCCAGGATGAGCACCGGCGGGTCGGCTACGGCTACGCGCGCGATGGCGAGCAGCTGGCGCTGGCCCTGGCTCAGGTTGGCACCGTCGGCCGTAACCGGCGTGTCGTAGCCTTGCGGCAGGCGGCGGATAAACGAGTCGGCGCAGGCGGCCTCTGCGGCGGCGCGCACCTCCTCGTCAGTCGCGTCGAGCTTGCCAAAGCGGATATTCTGCGCAATGGTGCCGCTAAACAGGTGCGTATCCTGCAGCACAATGCCGAGCGACCCGCGCAGACTGGCTTTGGCGATATGTTTGACGTCGATGCCGTCGTACGTAATCTCGCCATCATCGACCTCGTAGAAGCGGTTGATGAGGTTGGTGATGGTCGTCTTTCCGGCGCCCGTCGATCCCACGAAGGCGATCTTTTGCCCCGGCTTGGCAAACAGGTTGAGGTCCGTGAGCACGCGCGTGCCCGGCACATAGGAAAAGTCCACGGCATGAAAGCGCACGTCGCCGGCAAGCGGGACGAGGCCGGTGACAAGCTCGGTACCGTCGGCAGCAACCGCACGGCCCGCATCGTCGACCGAGGCCACGTCGCGCAGATGCCCGTACGTGCCCACGCCACGGCCCTCGGGAATCTTCCACGCCCATGCAGACTCGCCCGTCTGCACCAGCTCCACGCAGCCCTCGTCCAGCTCGGGCTGCAGGTCCATTGCGGCAAACAGGCGCTCGGCACCGGCCAGCGCGTTGAGCAAGAAGTTGCCCAGCTGCGTAAACTGGTTGATGGGCATGGCCGCCTGGCGCACAAAGACCAGGTAGCTCGCGAGCGCGCCCACGTCG
>CAKUEZ010000102.1 GCA_934646965.1 uncultured Collinsella sp.
GCGGCGCGTGAGGCCGGCACGCTCGGTAAGCGACGCGACGTTAATGCGCGAAAGATCGCCGCCTTCGGCAAGCTCGCTGGCAAGTGCCTGGCGAAGGGCACGCTGCGAGCGAAGGGACCGGCGGTCGCATTTCTCGAGCTGGGACAAGCGTCCTCCTTGTTACTCAGCCTGTGCGCTATTGCACAGTGCGAGTATTATTGCACACCGTGTGCATCAACACGTAAAGGCAATATTTGGAATGTGACAAAGGGACTGTCCCTTTGTCACATCGAGCAGCAGCTTAGTACCGTTAATGGGACCAGCAATCGCCGCACCCGTTGCATCATGCCGGTAATGATCGATAAGGAGGCCGACATGAACAACCAGGCAAGCGATGGCATCACCGATGCCGGCAAGGAGCTCGTCCTCAGCTGCATCAAAAGCCAAGAGCTGCGCGACCACATGCGCGAATACCCATACTGGCCGGCGCCAATCATCGCCGGCTCTCTTAAGACGCTTGATGAAAAGCGCACCGTGCTCGAGCAACTCCGCAAGGAGGTTTCGCCGGAGCTGATCGAAAACATCGATTCCCATCTTGCCCAGCTCAATAGCGCGCTCAACATGCTCGACGACGTCGAACGCGACCGCGGCATCCTTCTTCTCTCTGCCATGTGCTACTGCGAGGAGGAACGCGGGACCGACACCTTCGATGGCCCCTTCCCCACCGCATCGTGGGAAGCCGCACAAAACCTCATGAAGCGCTACATCGAGGAATATCCCGAAGACGACTGGTCCGAATCATTCTGGCAGGTCGATCTCTACACCTCGGAAGACCTGCACGAGCATCAAACGGCGCAGCCCTCCCTGTCGTTTGCGGCAACCAAGGACGGCGAGCTCATATTCCTCCGCGATCTGCGCAATCATCGCACTCGCAAATCGCATGTCGAAAGCGCCTGGCGAAACGATAGCAGACGGTTCTGCGCGAACGACGAGCCTATATACACGCCGTGGGCCCCAGGCGACATCCTCAAAATCGACGGTCGTCCTTTCGATCACGGACCCCGCTTTGCCATTATGCTCGAGAACGACTACGAGCACACACTCCGGGGACAGATCTGGTGTGCAGGGCCCAGCAAAGACCGCGGCGTTAAGGAAGGATCACTTTCCTCCGGCACCTACCGCGACTGCCTTTTGGACGCGTTCGCGCCCTCCGCGCTCTATACCGCTGAGCGCTATACCGGCGACTTGCCGGACGACTGTGCCTTTATGCTTGAACTCTCGCAAAAGTTGCACGACGACCCCGACTACGGCAAGCAATGGTCCGATGGCTCGGTCGGACACGACTGTTTGCAGCCGCACCGCAAGCCCGCCAGCCAAAGCGCGCAGGATATTCGTCCGGACATCTTTGAGTTTTTAGACTCGCGCAGTATTAAGGAGCATCTTCAACGAATCAACTACGAGCTCACCACGCCCGTAGCGGCCTTCATCGTCAGCCGTTCGCACAAAGCAACGCTGCAACAAAAGCTCGAGGGCTGGCAAAAGATCATCGACAATATGCCCAATTGCACCATAAGCCGCAGGAATGACACATTCAACATCCCGGACTTCCATGCCTTTCTGCGCAATGTGATCAAGCAGGAACAAAGAAAGCTCGCGCACTTTAAAAGGGTGGACGACCATTTCCTGTATTTCTTTGAGGACCATTCGTGGAATCTACGCGAGCAGGATAGATGTCTCTACGGACCTTATAGCAGCTATCAAAAGTGCTTCGATGCAATCTGGAAAGAGCTCGAAGGCAACAATCCCAAGGAGATCTGGGTCACTCGCCGCCCCATCGACCCGGACGAAGATCACTATACCGACGACATGGCCATACTCAATGCGAACGGCGAGGTGATGTCCTGCGACTACAGGTTCGAGGGCGAGTGGGACGAGGCGGGCGCCGCAAGCGATTTTGAGGACATGTGGTTCGATATCCCAACGCCTTTCCATGCCGGAGACATCGTCTGCAACCTCCAACGCCCTAACGAGCCCATGGTGCTGTTTGACCTTCAAACCTGGGGATCCGAGCGAGTCGACAAAGAGCTGGCCTCCTCCGTCTACAAAGAGCGCCTCGTTGATAAGGCCGACAAGCTATTGCGTTGGCACCGATACGACGGCGACACCAGCGACATGTACGCCTACGGGTGCCAGGTCTCATCCGCCCTGCATTTCCCCTTCTATATTGGGGAGCCCGAGGGGTTTCTTTTGGACATCGACTATTACCGCAAGCCGCTCAAGTCAGAGGAACGAATCCTTTACGGCGTCAGGGCGTATGTCAAAGGCGACCTGGCGGTTGACTCACTCGCCGCGATGGCCAGCGCATACGAGCTGCAGGCAATGGCGGAGAAAAAGACACGCGGCTTTGAGGATGCAGACAGTTGGCTCAAGGACCGCTATCCAGAGCTGTTCGATGCGACGGTCGATCCTTATTTAAAGGGAGATTGCACCGGTCGCTAGGATTAAGGGGTCAACGCCTCAGCGGCGGCGACCCCTTCTGTTACGCTTCGATGCGCTGTTCATCGGCACATCAGCGGTACCAATCCTCCAATTCGCGCGACAGTGCATATTCCCAAGTGATCTCTGCGGGAGGTTCGCCGATTTGAAGATAGGCCTCCCACATGAGCATGGCTATTTTCTTGAACGGAAGAAATCCGCACGCCCCGCCAAACGCGGGGACCACGATTCGCTGTCGCGAAGTTCGTATCGCCTCAATAAGCGTTGTCCTCATGCATTGATAGACGACCAAGGGGTCAACGATGGGACTGGGGGCCCGCATGGTCGGAGTATGTATGAGCAAGATGTCCTCGTGCCCGGGAATCGGGACAGAAAAGCTCGTACCAACCGGTTGTTCCCCGTAAAATCGCTCCATAATAACCGCTCGCACCTGCTCGGCAAGCGCCGGTCCAAACTCCTCGGTTATCGCTCTGTCGTAATTGCCATCCATCAAGCCATATGAGTTCGCCGGCGATACGACGGCATCGACTTCAGGATGCTGTCCGATGAACGCCCTAAAATCACAGCAATGTGCCGTAACGCCTTTATAGCCCCTAAAAGCGTCTTCCCAGGCCTCTGCCATACCGGCGCTATTCGTCACGAGATCCAGCTTCATCTTTTGCATACCAATCCTTTCGACACACGCACGCCCATGTAACGGTGCGTTTCCAGAAGTATGTTTGACGCGAGATTCATATCGGACCCGTTAATGGGACTACAAACCACAACCTCTGACGGATGCTAACGGCAACGACCAAAGAGGAGGTTGCTATGGACAGCCAAGCAGATACCGTGATCACCGATGCCGGCAGGGAGCTCGTTTGCAGCTGCATCAAGGACGATGAGCTGCGTGCTCACATGTTCAAACACATGGGAATGGCAGATGGCTCCCTCTGTAAAATCATCGGCGGCTCCCTCAAGACGCTCGACGAAAAACGGATCATGCTCGAGCAGCTTCGCAAAGAGGTCTCATCGGATTACGTTGAGGCGATCGACTCCGGCCTCGAACAGCTCAGTACAGCACTCGATATGCTCTACAACGTTGACCGCGACCACGGTATCTTGCTGGTCTCCGGCATGTTTTACAGTGAAGAGGAGCATGGGCACGACACCTTTGATGGCCCCTTCCCCGTCGCCTCATGGGAAGCTGCCCAAACCCTAATGAAGCAATACATTGATGACGACCCCGATGAAGATTGGTCCGAATCATTCTGGCAGATTAAGCTCTATACCGCCGAAGACCTACACGACCGCCCACGCGTGCAGGCCTCGCTGAAATTCGCCGCAACCATGGCGGGCGATTTGGTCTTTTTAAGCGATCGCAGGGATCGGCGAACCCCACGCCAAAGCATCGACCACGTGCTATGGAACAAAGGCAAGCACTTCTGTGCCAATGGCGAGGTCTTTTACACTCCTTGGGTCCCCGGCGACATCATCAAGATCGATAGTCGGCCCTTCGACCACGGCCCCCGTTTTGCCATCGTGCTCGAAGATGACTACGAAAGCTACTACAAAGGGCAGGTTTGGTGTGCCTACCCGAGCAAAATCTACGGAGTCGAAGAAGGCACCCTCCGCATGAGGGATTTCGTTGACGGCTTCCTCGACGACTTCACGCCCTCTGCCCTCTATGCCGCCGAGCGTTATACCGGCGACTTGCCCGATGATTGTTCCTTTATGCTCGAGCTCTCGAAAAAGCTGCACGACGACCCCAGCTACGGCAAGCAATGGTCGGATGGCTCGGTCACACACGACTGCTTGCAGCCATACCGCACATCAGCCGGCCCCAGTGCCAACGCCATACGTTCGGACATTCTCGATTTTCTCGACTCGCCCGACATCAGAGAGCATTTGGAAGGCATCGGCTACGAGCCCACCACGCCCGAGGCGGCGTTCATCGTCGACCGTTCGAGCGAAAAGACGCTGCAACAGAAGATCGAGGCCTGGCAAAAGATTCTCGAAAACATGCCCAATTGTGCGATGAGCAGGCGATACGGCACGTTCAATATCCCCAACTTCCATGTCTTTCTTCGCGAAGTCATCAAATGGGAGCGCAAGATAATTGCCCGGTTCAAACAGCCTGGCAAGCACATGTATTTCTTTGAGGACAAGACGGGAAGTCCCCATGAGAACGGGTGCAATTATGGCCCCTACACCAGCTACGAAAAGTGTTTCAAGGCAATCTGGAATGAGCTTGAGGAGGAGAATCCTACCTCGATTGAAATAACACGCCGCCCAATCGATCCGGACGAAGACCACGATGCCGCCGACAGACTCATGCTCAACGCGAAAGGCGAAATCATGGACTGTCAGCTGCACTGCATCGACAAGGAACGCGAGGGCGAAGACCCCACTTTTGCCTTTGAGCTGATGTGGTTTGACATCCCGACGCCATTCCATGCTGGCGACATCATTTGTCGTCACGGCGACCCTGGCGACCCCATGCTGCTTCTCGATATGCAGACATGGACCACGCAGCGGGTCTTAGACGAGCTTCCGCCTTCCACCTACAGGGAGCGCGCCGCAAAAAAGGCCGACGACCTGCTCAGGCACCATCGACAAAATGGCGATACGAGCGACATGTACGCCTACGGCTGTCAGATTGAATATCCCCTGGAGTACCCCGTCTATATCGGAGAGCCGAGTTGTTTTCTTCTCGATATGGAATACTGCCGCACCCCGCTCAAGCCGGAGGCGAGAATTCTGTACGGCGTGCGGGCATATCTCGACGGCAATCTGGGTCTTGACTCACTTATTGCGCTATCAAGTCTTTGCGAGCTGCAGGCGCTGGTCAAGAAAAAAGCCGAGCGGTTTGAAGGGGAAGATGGCGGGCTCAAGGCCCGTTATCCGGAGCTGTTCGATGACACGATAGCCCCACCGGCACGATTCAAAACAAAGAGGAGCTAACCATGGACATCTTGGATTTTGTCGACTCCCAGGACATACGGGAGCATCTGCGCAGCATCGATTTTCGACCCAGCACCGTCGAAGCTGCCTATCTGGTTTGGTTTTCGAAGACCGCCACGCTCGAGCAGAAGTGCGAAGCCTGGCAGAAGATCACGGAAACCATGCCCAATTGTTCGTTGGAAGCAACCCTTGCCGGTTTCGGAAGGCCCGCCATCCCCGATTTCCACGCCTTTTTGCGCTGGACAATTGATTACAACGAGCGGTGTCTCGATGCGTTTATGAGTGGGACGGGCTATGTCTATCAGTATGAAGAGGAGATTGTTCCTGACGGGCAACTTTGCGGGGCCTTCGGCGCGCCTTTTAGCTGTTATGAAAAATGTGCCGAGGCGCTGCGCCGTGACGACGAGCTGGCGAGTCGTCCGGAGGCGCGCGTGCGCATCACCCGATGCCCGCTCGATACCGACGAAAAACATCGCCAGGAAGATTGGCTCATGGTAAACGGTAAAGGCGAGGTCCTTTCCGTTTATTGTCCTTCAGCCGATCCCGTTGAGAGCGACTGGGATATAGCGTTTCAGTTCATATGGGTCGATATCCCCACGCCGTTCCATACGGGCGATATCGTCTGGACGCCGCAGGGCAGTGCCCGCGAGCCGTTCGTGTTGCTCGATCTGCCCACGTGGGACCGGGCGCGACTTGGGGCGGAGCTTCGCCAGGCGGATCGTTCTGACGAATGGTTTGAGCATGCGCAACAGCGGCTCGAGCATTATCGCCGCGCAGGAGATATCAGCCACATGCGAGCCACTGGCTGTTCGATTGGCTATAACGAGACATTCCCGCTGTACATTGGCGAGCCAGATCCGCTCTATCTGAATCTCGAGTATTACCGAAAGCCGCTCAAAGACGAGCGGCGGATTTTAATCGCAGCCCGGGCATACCTGCGCGGCGACCTGTATGTCGACTCGCTCGTAGCGTTTATCGACACCATAAGGATGGAGTCCAAGGCAAAGCGCAACCTGGAAGAGCTGCGTCTGGATCAGGCACCGCTCAAGGAGAAGTACCCGCAGCTATTTGAGTAGAGGCCGCCATGTCCAAATCCACGAGAAGCCGCGCCGATGACCCGGAGACCGTCATACGCGAAGAAATAATCAATCTAGTCGAATCTCCAGAGTTACGAGAGCATTTGCTGCATAATCCACAGCTTCTGAGCGGCGACCATTACACGCGGATCATCGGTGACGCGCCGATAGAGATCAACCGTAAACGGGAGTTGATCAACAGGCTGGTTGCCACCAAGCGCGACTCGTCAGACGATACCTCTTGCTGGTACGACCGAGAGATCTGCATCGACTACATCGATGACTGCCTAGACGCGCTAGCGGCCGTCGATGGAAACGGGAAGGTGCTGCTCATCAGTGAAATTAGCTTTGTCGACAGCAAAGTTGGATCCGCCATTACGCATGGCCCCTTCCCCGTGGCATCATGGTCAGCCGCTCTAGCGGCAATGAAGGCATACGCAGAAAAGTGGCACGGAGACACAGATCTGTCCGCCTCGTATTGGATGATTGAGCTGTTCAACCTTGC
>CAKUEZ010000103.1 GCA_934646965.1 uncultured Collinsella sp.
GCAAAAGACGGCTGCTCCGTTTGGAGGGCCGTCTTTTTGGTATAAGAGGACGGAATAACTAACACGAAAGGTTCAACCATGCCCCAGATTGATGATGCCGAGCTGTTTGGCAATGCCGAGGATCAGCGTGCGTACGAGGACTTTTGCGCTAATCAGGAGGCGGTCGAGAAGTTTACGCTCGACAAACCTGCGCTCATCTGTCGCTGGCGCATGTCAAACAAAAAGGTACCCATGCTCAACCGTCACATCCGTGCGCTGTCCGAGCGCCTGGTGCAGGGCGAGCCGCTTACCCATAACATGCTCAGCTGGGCCAAGCAGCACGTTGAGTGGTCGCTTGCTGAGGGCGACTATACCGCCCACGACGGCGTACTCATGCTGGTGATCGACGTCAACGGTAACGCCGCCATGACGGTGGGGGAGTACGAGCCGCTGGCCGACACGTCGGCCAAGGCGCTGCGCGCCCGCTCTGCCGAGGCCCGCTCCGAGGCCGACGAGACCGGCGTGGCGCCCGAGCTGCTCGCCGCCGTCAACAACGGCGAGCTGGCCTTTGTGGCGCCGGCGGACGAGTGCCTGTGCGGCACGGCGACGCTCATCGAACAGCTGGCCCAGACCAGGGACATGCCGGTCACGCGCGTGGACATCCCCGCGCAGCTCAAGGGCGCGCTGTTCCTGGTGAGCGACGAGCATGGCGTGATTCCCGCCACCGACGCTGACGCCGCCGAGGCAGATGCCGCCACGGTCGCCTTCTTCGCCGACGGCTACGAAAAGCTCCGCGCCCGCCGCTAAATGATTATTCTGGGACGGGGATTAAAACATCATTTTGGTTCCCGTCCCCCACGTGAGCGTGAGGCAAGTCAAGCGCCACCGTTCGCGAACAGTTCTGTCACCTTGGCGTCGTGCGCGGCGCACACCTGCAGTTTCGCGGTCATAATGGTGGCAAGACAACCAAGAGGGGAGCGGAATCCATGGCGCTGATCTATATCGTTGAGGACGACGAGCCCATCCGTCGCGAGCTCGCCGACATTCTGGCCCGTGCCGGGTTTGAGGTCGAGGCCTGCGAATCGTTCGAGCACGTCTCGCGCGACATCCTTGCCGCCGCACCCGATCTGGTCTTGCTCGACCTTTCGCTTCCCGTCAAGGACGGCCAGCATATCTGCCACGAAGTCCGCCGCGAATCCGAGGTTCCCATCATCGTCCTCACGTCGCGTACGACCGAGATTGACGAGGTCATGGCCATGACGCTCGGCGCGGACGACTTTGTCCCCAAGCCCTATAGCGCCCGCGTGCTCGTGGCGCGCATCAACGCCCTGCTGCGTCGCACCGCGGCGGCCGGCGAGCGCAGCACGCTTGTCCACAAGGGGCTGGAGCTCGACCTCGCCCGCTCCGCGGTCACCAACACCGCAACCGGCGACAGCACCGAGCTCACCAAAAACGAGCTGCGCATTCTCTCGCTGCTCCTGAGTCGTGCGGGCAAAATCGTCTCGCGCTCGGCCATCATGCAGGACCTGTGGGACTCCGACGCCTTCGTGGACGACAACACGCTCACCGTCAATATCAACCGCCTGCGCACCACGCTCGAAAAAATCGGCATCAAGGGGTATCTGACCACGCACCGCGGCCAGGGCTATTCGGTCTAGGGGCCGGCCATGTCGTTTGCCAAGTTCTTTAAAGATGCGCTGCTTCCCGTCGCTGTGTGGACATGCGGCGTGCTGTTGAGCTGCTTCGTGCTGACGGTCGCCGGCGCTTCCGCTTCCATCGTGGTCGTTGCGGTCGGCGTTTCCTTCGTCTTTGGCATGCTCGGCATTGTGATTGAGTACGCGCGCCGTCGTCGCTTTTTGCATCAGCTGGAGCGGGCGGCCGAGGAGCTCGAAAGCCCCGCTTGGGTGCAGGAGATGGTCCAGTGCCCGACCTATGCCGAGGGTGAGCTCGAGTACGAGGTCTTGCGCCGCGTGGGCAAGGCGGCTTGCGATGAGGTTGCGGAAGGGCGCCGCCAGACCGATGACTACCGCGACTATATCGAGAGCTGGGTTCACGAGGCCAAACTGCCCTTGGCGGCGGCCCATCTGATTCTGGAAAACTTGGACGGCAGCGCGGATGACTTGTCGCGCGTGGATGACCTGGGCCGCGAGCTCGCCCGTGTGGAGCGCTATATCGATCAGGCGCTCTACTATGCGCGCTCGGAAGTCGTGGAGCGTGACTATCTAATTCGTCGTTGGGATCTTAAGACCCTAGTGACGGATGCGATTAAGGCCAACGCGCGAGAGCTCATTGCGGCGCACGTGGCGCCGGTGTGCGAGAGCCTCGACTTCGAGGTGTTCACGGATGAGAAATGGCTCGAATTTATCCTGGGCCAGCTCATTCAGAACAGCATTAAATACGCGCGCGAGGACGGCGCGAAGATCGTGTTTTCGGGCGCGCTACTGGACAAGGGCCTAGCGAGCGAGCGCATCGAGCTCACCGTTGCGGACAACGGCTGCGGCGTGAGCGCGGCCGACCTGCCGCGCGTGTTCGAGAAGGGCTTTACCGGCGACAACGGCCGCACCACCAAGCGCGCAACGGGTATCGGCCTCTACCTGGTGGCTCGCCTGTGTTCCAAAATGGGCATCGACGTCACCGCAGCCTCGGAGCCAGGCGAAGGCTTCGTCGTCACGTTCGCCTTCTCAACGAATAAGTTCCAATACTTCGAGTAGTCGGTCCGCGTGGCGCGATCGACGGAATCTTCCCGTTTAGGAAGATGACGATTGCCTTGAATGCTATGTTCCTGAACGTGAATATAGGTATTACCTGTAAGGCTATATTCCCGTTCGGGAACATTGTCATATAGTTCTATACTATGTTCACGAATGGGAACATAGCTAAGGAGCGACATGAGAACGGTGAGAACGACCAAAGTGCTCGATGGGCGAATCAAACTTAAGCCGTCTGAAACTGCTTTCTCGGAACGCATGGTTTTCGATTCGGGCGAGATGGGGAAGGCCCTTAGGCTTAGAAGACGTGAACTTGGTCTGACTCAACGCGATGTCGCGACTATGACGGGCCGCAGTCTTCGCGTGATCGGCGACATCGAGCGGGGGCGGACAACGGTCGAGATCGGTGTCATCTTCGACTACGCCTCCATCGTGGATATCGATTTTATTCTGAAGGTGAGGGGAAAATAATGGGTGGCACGCTGTTCGTTCATCGTGAGTTTAAGGGGTCCTATCAGCTAGTTGGCATATTGGATGAAAACGCGGGGCTCCCGATATTCACCTATGCCTCCAAGTACCTCGACAATGCTGACGCTGCCCCGATTTCGTCCTCGCTGCCCTTGTCAGCCGAGACGTTTAGTCCGGACGTAACGAGCTCCTTTTTCTCTGGCATCATTCCAGAGGGACAGCTCAACAGAGATCTTGAGAAAAAGGCGCGAGCAGAGCGCGGCGACTACTTTAAGGTTCTCGATTTGGTTCGAGACGAACCAGTCGGCGCTCTGGTTTTGACGCGAGAGCCTTCGGCCGACGGTCTTGAAATGGGCTATGAGGAGATAGATGAGGAGCGGCTGAGCAGGCTGGCATATACGCCGGCAGCGGTGGCGTTTGATCTGGCCCTTGAGAGCCGAATCTCCCTTGCGGGTGCTCAGGCGAAAATCGGCCTCTACCATACGGGTGATGATCCATATGGCGGATGGTACCTGCCCCACGGGGCGGCTCCGTCAACACATATTCTTAAAGCGGGCTCGAAAGCGTTCCCAGGCGAGACGGTGTGTGAAGCGATGTGTGTGAGGGCCGCCTCGCTGATGGACCTGTCGGCCGAAGAGTGCTTCCTAATTCGAGCTGAAGATGCCGAGCCGATTATCGCCGTAAAGCGATTTGACCGAGTGATGTCCCATGGCGGGCGCTTTGTCGACGGACGACCAGTTCCAAGCCGATTGCATCAGGAGGATATTTGCCAGGCGAAGAGCATCTCGCGCGAGCTTAAATATGAGCCGACAGGTGTCAATTACCTGGGGCTTATCGTCGACGCGGTGCGAAGAGTGTCGACGAATCAAATGGAGGATAGGTTTCTTGTTGGCTATAACCAGCTGTTCGATTATGCCGTAGGAAATTGCGACAACCATCTTAAGAATTGGTCGCTCGTGTGGGACGAGGGCTGGAAACAAGTGAGGCTGGCGCCGCTCTATGATGTGCTGTGCACAACGGTTTATCCCAATCTTGTTCGTGAGATGGGTGTCTCATTTGGCGGAAGCCGAAAGATCGACGACGTAACGCGCGAGTCGGTGTTGGAGCAAATGTCCGAGGCGGGTCTGCCCGGGGGAATCGTCGCCGGAATGATTAACGATACCCGCAATGAGGTGCCAGACGCATTGAGAGATGCAGCGCACAGCCTCAAAGAAGAAGGTTTTCCCGAGGCGGAAGAAATGTTCGATAAGATCATTCCAGAAGTAAAAACTCGCTTAAACAAAATCGTCAAATAACAAAAACGTGCCGCCCCAAACGGGGCGGCACACCATCTTTATATCAGCCAACTCGCTGAAGTAAGGCTGCGAAGGCCGCGGGGCCGGGAGGGGTTTCCTAAGGGCACATCCCGCAGCCGCAACGCGGCGAGGACGTGCCCGTGGAAACCCCGCAGGCCCCGCGGCCGGTGGGAGCAACGCTACTTCACGACCAAAATGTCGCAGTCCGTATTGCGCAGCAGGAACGTCGAAATCGAGCCCAGCAGCGCGTACTTAATGGAGGACAGGCCGCGGGCGCCGCAGAGTACCAGATCGGGCTTGACCACGTCGAGCATCTCGTCCTTCAGCGTCTCACGAATACGACCGGCGCGAATCATGACTTCGACCTCGGGGATATCGGGATTGGCCTTGGCCTCCTCGAGCTGCTTCGCGATGGAATTGTTAAAGGCCTCCTCCAAGCCGTTGACTAAGTCGACTGGGTAAGCCCCCGCGCTCTCGAGCGCTGTGGAGTCGATCACGTGGCCGATAATCAGCTTGGCGCCGTTGTTTGCGGCCACCTTGATGGCGCGTGCGAGCACAAAATCCTGCTGCTCAGTACCGTCGAGTGAAACAAATACCTTGGTGTAGCCCTCGTTCATGGTTTCCTCCTTGGTCTATCGCACGGGCGCGGGGCTCGTGCGTCGGGCGGCCACGGGTGCGCGGACCGCCGGACACTTTACCTTGTTGCAGTTATACCCAAGGATTTCGGTTTGACCGCCTGCAATTCTGTGAACGGGCGAGTTTTTTGGTAAGGGTAGGCGCGGGCGTACCGTCAACGGTTGATAATGGGACATCGCCCGCACCGTCCGCAGAAACATCTATCGGCGGGTGTTAAACAAGGGGGTCCCTTTGGATATTATCGAGCTTCTAAAATCTGCCTTCATGGGCCTGGTCGAGGGCATTACCGAATGGCTGCCCGTTTCGTCGACGGGTCACATGATCCTGGTGGACGAGTTCGTCAAGATGAACGTGAGCGAGACGTTCTGGAACATGTTTCTGGTCGTGATTCAGCTCGGCGCCATTTTGGCCGTCTGCGTGCTGTTCTTCTATGACCTTAACCCGTTCTCGCCCAGCAAGGGCAAGGAGGGTCGTCGCGACACATGGGTGCTGTGGGGCAAGATTGTGCTCGGCTGTATTCCCGCTGCGGCGATCGGCCTGCCGCTCAACGACTGGATGGAAGAGCATTTCTACAACGCTCCCGCCGTGGCACTGGCGCTCATCGTCTACGGTGTGCTGTTTATCGTGATCGAGAACTGGCGCGCCAACAAGCGCGAGGAAATGGCCGTTGCGGGTTCGTTTGGCTCGCGCGCCGTGGTGGCGGGCGGACGTCCCGCCGGTGCGCACTTTGCGACTCCCGCGGCAGATGTTGCCGAGGACGAGGGCGATGATGAGGACCTGGACTTTGGTTCCATCGCCACGCTCGAGGACCTGAGCTGGAAGACGGCACTGGGCATTGGCTGCTTCCAAGTGCTCTCGCTGGTGCCGGGTACGTCTCGCTCCGGTTCCACCATCATCGGCGGCCTGCTGCTGGGCTGCACGCGTTCGGTAGCGTCCAAGTTCACGTTCTTCCTGGCCATTCCCGTTATGTTTGGCGCGAGTGCGCTCAAACTGGTCAAGTATTTCATCAAGGGTGGCACCTTTGGCGCCAACGAGATTGCCATTCTGGGTGTTGGCTGCGTCGTTGCCTTTGTAGTTTCGCTCATCGCCATCAAGTGGCTCATGGGCTTCGTCCGTCGTCACGACTTCAAGTGCTTCGGCGTCTACCGCATCGTCCTGGGCATCGTGGTGCTCGCATACTTCTTCGTCTTGGAGCCGATGCTCGGCCTATAACTGAGTCGACGCTACGCGGCGACCAGAGCGACAACTTGTCATTCAAAGAGGGCGGCATGACCAAAAGGTCTATGCCGCCCCCCTTGCACCAAAAAAAGTTGCGGTGGAATAGTTCCTGTTTGAGGGCCGGAAGGCTGGTTTCAGGAACTATTTCACCGCAACTTATTTGGTGATGCTTGGGTGGTGGCGGCACGCGGAGTCGTGGTGTGATTTGCGTCGGTGTCCGCGCGGCTCGGTATACTGGTACGGCTCAAACTATGGCGCTGCCCGCAGGCGCGCCGTCCGTCAGATGAGGAGTCGCCCATGACCCAGCCCCTGCCCTGGGAAAAGAACACTGTCGCGCCCGTGCCGCCCGCGCCGGAACCCGTGCCGCTCGATGCGTACGCCGCTCCCGCCGCGCCGGAGCCCGAGCTCGTCCCGCTCGACATTTACGACGCCCCCGCGCCGGCTCCCAAGCCCGCCAAGCCGCTCGTCGATATCGATAGCCTCAATCCCGCTCAGCGTGAAGCAGTCCTGACCACCGAGGGCCCGCTGCTGGTCCTCGCCGGCGCCGGCTCGGGCAAGACCCGCGTCCTGACCTTCCGCAT
>CAKUEZ010000104.1 GCA_934646965.1 uncultured Collinsella sp.
GGCTCAACGATCTTTACCATGGGCGGCGCCACGAGCGTTGACAAGGAATACCGCATTCCGTATTCCAGCTGGTGGCCGCAGGAGCTGCCGGATGAGCGCAACTTTGAGGAGGCACGGACAAAGCTCGATAGCGTGGGCTGGAAGGTCGACTACGTGGTTACCCACACCTGCTCCACGCGCATGCTCTCGCCCACGCTCTATCCGGCGCCCGGTTGGGATTGCCCCGGCGTTGATCGACTTACGACATTTTTCGATGAGCTGGAAGATCGCTTGGACTACAAGCGCTGGTACTACGGCCATTTTCATCGCGACGCCAACCCGGCCGAGCGCCACACCGTGCTCTACGACTGCATCGTTCGCTTGGGTGACGAACTCCAGCCCTGGGATGTTGCGTAGCGGCAAGGTGTTTGGCTACTCAGCCGTTACAGTGATGTTCTCCCTATGTGCGCGGATGACATCCCAGCTAAAGTGCTCGACCAGCTGCTCGGCAGAGCGCGGCATGGTGTCCGGCGCGATGCCTGTTTGTCCGGCGAGCCAGCCCAGCAGCGCTTCGGGCGTGCCAAAGCGGGCGCGGAGTTCGCCTAGGTCCAGATCGCGGTCGCGCTTGGAAAGGCGGCGCCCGTCCGGTGACATGAGCAGCGGAATGTGTGCGTAGCGCGGCGTGGGCAGCCCCAGTAGATGCTGCAGGTAAATCTGGCGCGGCGTGGACCCCAGCAGGTCGCATCCGCGCACGACCTCGGTGACGCCCATGGCGGCGTCGTCGACCACCACGGCCAGCTGGTATGCAAACACGCCGTCGCTGCGACGCACCAAAAAGTCGCCGCACTCGGTGGCGAGCGCCTCGCATTGGGCTCCGTATGTGCGGTCCACGAATTCGACCACATCGTCTGCGAGATCGTCGACGGTGGGTACGCGCAGGCGCGTGGCCGGGGCACGCAGGGCGCTGCGGCGGGCGACCTCTTCGACCGAAAGACCTCGACAGGCGCCACGGTAGATGGGCGTACCGTCGCTGGCGTGCGGTGCGCTCGCGGCGTGGAGCTCGGCGCGCGTGCAGAAGCAGGGGTAGGTGAGGCCGGCGTTTTGCAGCTGGCGCAAGGCATTCTCGTACAGGTCCAGGCGATCGTGCTGGTAGTAGGGACCTTCGTCCCACTCCAGCCCCAGCCAGGCTAGGTCGTCGATGAGCTGGGCGGCAAGTTCCGGGCGCTTGCAGCGATCGTCCAGATCCTCGATGCGCAGCACGATGCTGCCGCCCTGGCTGCGGGCCGAAAGCCACGAGCACAGACAGCTGAACACGTTGCCCAGGTGCATGCGGCCCGATGGCGACGGGGCAAAGCGCCCCACGACGGGCGCGGGCGCGGGAACGAAGGCGGGCTGCGTCGTTGGCGCGTCCGCGGCGGGCGTTGCTATGTTGCGTGCTTTGATATCCATGCGGACGAGTATAGCGCGGGAGGTGGGGGAGACGCTGCCTCGGCTCGCAGGTTGGCGCGGCCACGCATTGCGTGAGGCGGACTACCGGCTCGACGGCTCAATTGTTGCCAACCAATTGGACCCTTTAACGACAGAAACCCCGGCAGCTCTTCGCAACTGCCGGGGTTTCCGCGGAAAAGGGGGACATGATCCTAGAGCGAACGGCAAAGGGGAAAACCGTTTTCGCTCAACTGCTTTATGCCCCTCGTTCGTCGGCTCAATCAGCGCATGCCGCAGCCACACAAAGCCGCTACACCTGTGACGGAGCTGTGAAGTGGTATTTATTGCTGGTGCGAGACTCGGCCAAAGAGTGTCCCCAGCGACTAGTCGTTTAAGAACGTCCAATGACTAATCCAAGGAACGTCCCCAAGTGCCGGGCTTGGGTGGGACTTTTGTCCCATTTGACGTCCCGTTGGCCCAGATATTCGCCATCTATGTCTGCAAACGTGGGACAATGGCGATGTCGGTACCACAGATAAAGGATGTGCCTATGAACGCCCCCGTTGCCAAAACCTGTCGGCAGCGCCGCCTATTCGCGCGATTCGCTTCCGTCTGCGCGCTCGTCGCGCTTGCGTTGTTGCTGCTGCCCGCCGCCGCGCACGCCGACGGTTACTCCATGAGCCAAACTTACATCGGTGCCACAGTCGAGGCCGACGGCTCGCTGACCGTTGTTGAGGGACGCCAGTTTGATTTCGACGATGACATCAACGGTGTGTTCTGGGATATCAATACGGGTTCCAATCAGCAGGGCGGCTCGGTGGGCGTCGATGTGCTGAGCGTCGAGGAAGACGACACTGCGTTTAACAAGGTCGATAACGCAAACAAGGGCGACCGCGGCGTCTACACCGTGGAACAGTCCGACGACGGCGTAAGGATCAAGGTGTTCAGCCCCCACGAGAGCGGCGACAGCGCGATCTTTTACGTGAGCTACACCATGACCGGTGCGGTCATGAACTGGTCCGATACCGCTGAGCTCTACTGGAAGTTCGTCGGCGACGGTTGGTCTGCCGATTCCGATGACGTCGAGATGGAAGTCTACTTCGCAAACGCCGCCGCTGGGACGGCGGCCGTCAAGGGCGACAACTTCCGTGCGTGGGGCCACGGCCCGCTCACAGGCGACGTGTCGCTCGACGCTGACGAGCCTATGGTCACCTATGCCATTCCCTGCGTGCATCAGGGCGAGTTTGCCGAGGCACGCGTGGTCTTTCCCAGCGATTGGGTGCCGCAACTTGCCGCCTCGAGCGAGGATCGCATGTCGACAATTCTGAGCGAAGAGAAGGCGTGGGCCGAGGAGGCCAATGCCCGCCGCGCCCACGCACGCATGATCGCCAACGTGCTTGCTGTGGTAAGCGTTATCGCAGCTGTGGCCTTTACCGGCACAATCGTTGTGCTCAAGCTGCGCAAGCGCAAGCCCAAGCCGCTTTTCCAGGACGAGTATTTCCGCGACGTGCCCTCGGCCGACCATCCCGCCGTGCTTTCGGCCCTTATGAGCTGGAACGAGGTGCCCGACCAGGCATATATCGCCACGCTCATGAAGCTCACCGACGACCGCGTGATCAAGCTCGAGCAGGCGACCGAGACCAAGAAGAAGGGCCTGCTGAAGCGCGAAAAAGAAGAGCAGACGTACCGCGTGACGGTGAGCGAGACGGGCTGGAAGTCGGCCATGGGCATTGACCACATGGTGCTCAAGGTATTTTTTGCCGGCGTTAAGCCCGACGAGAACGGCGATCGCTCGCGCACGTTTGACGAGCTGCAGCACTACGTCAAACAGCACGCTACGCCTGTGGGCGACAAGCTCGAGGACTATCAGGATGCCGTTAAGGGCAAGCTGGCCGATAGCGAGTACGTTGCCTCGGACGGCATTGTCGCGATGGTGTTTTGCCTGGTCCTTGGCATCTTGGTTGCCTTTATTCCCGTGGGATCCATCTTCTTTACCGACGGTGCTACGGCGAACATTGTCGCTGCGGTTATCTCGGTGCCGATCGTGCTGGTGGGCATTGGCGTTGGCCTTACCTTCCGCCGCTTTACGCCGGAGGGTGCCGAGGTGGCGGCCCGTTGCAAGGCTCTTAAGCATTGGCTCGAGGACTTCACGCGCCTCAAGGAAGCCGTTCCCGGCGATCTGGTCCTGTGGAATAAACTACTGGTGATGGGCGCGGCGCTGGGCGTTTCGAAGGAAGTCCTGCGTCAGCTTGCCGAGGCTGTTCCTCCCGAGGTGCGCGAGGCCGACGGCTTCTACGACAATTACCCCTGCTACTGGTGGTACTACCATCATTACGGCAACGAGTCGCCGATGGATTCGTTTGACGGCGTGTATCACGAGAGCATCCGTGAGCTGGCGTCGAGCTCGGACAGCTCCGGTGGCGGCGGTGGCGGCGGCTTCTCTGGCGGAGGCGGAGGCGGCGCCGGCGGAGGCGGCGGCGGAACGTTCTAGCGAGCGCAAATTATGGGATGGGTCTTCCCCGGCGGCTGTTGGCGGAAGATCCATCCCACTTTTATGAGTCGAAATGGGCCGCTCTTTCCGCTGCAGACCTCCGCGCAAGGGGCGGTGGGCAAAAAATGCCAAATATGAGTACTGTTGCCATTATAGTCACATATGTTTGCAGAAAATAATGGGCTTCTAATGAGAATATCTCTCGTTAGGAGCCCATATTATTGAACATCTGAGGAGATACGTCAGCTCGTATGGCTGACTGCCATGCCTGAGAGCCTCAAAAATGCCCCAAACCGCTGCTACTAAAAAGGTAACAGTACTCATATTTGATGTTTTTTGCCCACAGCCATTTGCAAACCCCCTATATAGCGACCCCAACGAGGCCCTTGACGGCCGTTTTAATCAAGACTGTCCCCAACGACCAGCCATTTAGGAACGTCCCCAACGACTAGTCGTTGGGGACGTTCCTAAATGGCTGGGTTGTGGCTGCTGGATTTACGCGGTCAGGTCCAACTCGTAGAGGAAGCTCTCGCGGGGCATATTGTGACGGCGTTCTTCGCGGCTGGCGCGGTGCGTTGCCGCGCGCTTAAACCCGTGCAGCTCGTAGAACTTCCACGAGCAGTTGGAATCGGTGTACAGGTGCGCGCTGGTCGCCCCGCGCGAAGAGAGGTGCGAGATTGCAGCGTCAAGCAGCACCGTTCCCACGCCCAGGCCATGGACGTCAGGATCGACGGCAAGCAGGGTAACTTCATTGTTGCGTGGCAGCGGGCTGCTTTCGAGCAAGCGGTTGTTGGTTCGGATGGTGGCGCGCACAAACGAGAGGTACTCGGCGCACGCATTGGGCTCCAGCTCACGCATCTGCGACAGCAGCGCGCGCTCGGTATCCATCCAATGCTCGTTGATAGTGACGCCAGAGTTCTGCCCTGCGCGCGCAAGCGCAATGCCGCGCGCCTCGCTATCAATCACGGCGACCTGCGAAAACGTCGACGACGAAAGGCAATAGGCAAGGTCGCAGGCGGCCTCGAGGCGGTTGTACTCATCGTTATCCGAGTTGTTGTGCCAAAGCTGCTGCAGAATCAGCGCGATGGCGTCGAAGTCTTCGGTATCAAATGGTCGGTAGAGAACCCGCGAGACCATGGTGCCTCTTTCTTTTGCGGATGCATATCGAGCACAGTTCTACCACGCCATTGGCATCTAATTATGGTGCCCTTGTGCTTCATCAACTCACCGTGCCCGGTGCCGCGCTCAAACCCTCCGCTCGCAAGCTTTTTCTGCACATGCGAGCGTTGCGGGGTGCATCGTCGCGCTCGATGCGCTACATTGAATCAGTATTTCCATTGCCGCTGCGCGAGCGCTGCAGATCGACGTATCACCGACTCACAGAGCACGGCGGCGTACCAGACAGGAGGACTGCATGGGATCTGATGTGAAGATCGCACGCGCGTTGATCTCGGTTACCGATAAGACGGGCGTCGTCGATTTCGCACGGACGCTGGTTGA
The DNA here is from genome assembly GCA_934646965.1 of uncultured Collinsella sp. Lineage (GTDB taxonomy): Bacteria > Actinomycetota > Coriobacteriia > Coriobacteriales > Coriobacteriaceae > Collinsella. The sequence continues at coordinate 5,399 of CAKUEZ010000104.1, forward strand.
CGACTTTGGCGTCGAGATCATCTCTACGGGCGGCACGGCTCGTGCCATTGAGGATGCGGGCGTTCCCGTAACCCCCATCGAGGAATTCACGGGCTATCCCGAGATGATGGACGGCCGCGTCAAGACGCTGCACCCCAAGGTTCACGGCGCGCTGCTGGCCCGCCGCGATTCCGAGCAGCACATGCAGGAGGCCGCTCAGCACGGCATTAAGATGATTGACCTAGTCGTCGTCAACCTGTACGAGTTCGAGAAGACCGTCGCCAACCCCGAGGTCACCTTCGCGGACGCCATCGAGCACATCGACATCGGCGGCCCCTCCATGCTGCGCTCTGCCGCCAAGAACGCCGCGAGCGTTACCGTCATCTCCGACCCGGCCGACTACGACGCCGTCCTGGCCGAGATGCACGAGACCGGCGGCTGCACCACGCTTGCCACCCGTCGTCGCTTGCAGGTGAAGGTCTACCAGACCACCGCCGCCTACGACACGGCTATCTCCCGTTGGCTTGCCGCTCAGGCAAGCGACGTGGCGGACACCTCCGCTAAGCTCGAGATCTCGCTGGAGAAGGTCGATGACCTTCGCTATGGCGAGAACCCGCAGCAGAAGGCCACGGTTTATCGCTTTGCCGAGGGCTGCGAGAACACCGCGAGCTCGCAGTTCCCGCTGGTGGGCTCCGAGCAGATCCAGGGCAAGCCGCTCAGCTACAACAACTATCTGGATGCCGACGCCGCCTGGAACCTGGTCCGCGAGTTCGACGAGCCGGCCTGCGTGATTCTCAAGCATCAGAACCCCTGCGGCTCTGCCGTGGCTGAGGACATCACGTCCGCCTACGACCGCGCCTTCGCCTGCGATCCCAAGAGCGCCTTCGGCGGCATCATCGCTTGCAACCGCGAGGTTCCCTTTGAGCTGGTTGAGCATTTCGCCGACCAGAACAAGCAGTTCGTCGAGGTCATCATCGCCCCGAGCTACACCGACGAGGCGCTCGAGCGCATGGCCAAGCGCCCCAACTTGCGCGTGTTGGCGACCGGCGGCGTGGACCACGGCGCCCAGGTGGAGCTGCGCTCCATCGACGGCGGCATGCTGGTCCAGGAGGTCGACCACGTGACCGAGGACCCCGCGACCTTTACGTTCCCCACCGACCGCAAGCCCACCGACGCCGAGATGGCCGAGCTTGAGTTTGCCTGGAAGGTCTGCAAGGGCGTCAAGTCCAACGCCATCCTGGTCTCCAAGGGCAAGGCCGGCATTGGCATGGGCCCGGGTCAGCCAAACCGCGTGGATTCCGCGCTGCTGGCCTGCGAGCGTGCCGAGGACTTCTGCGAGCGCGAGGGCGTTGAGAAGGGCGGCTTTGCCTGCGCAAGCGACGCGTTCTTCCCGTTCCGCGACAACGTTGACGTGCTTGCCGCGCACGGCGTGACCTGCATCATCCAGCCCGGCGGCTCCAAGCGCGACGACGAGAGCATCCAGGCCTGCAACGAGCACGGCATCGC
>CAKUEZ010000105.1 GCA_934646965.1 uncultured Collinsella sp.
ACGCCGTCGGACGTGATGATGGAGCCGCGCTGGATGTACTTGGAGCGGGCGATGGTGTGGTTGTTGGTCGGCATGTCCTGGTAGTCCTTGGCCTTGATGACTTGGACATAGGTGAGGTTGCCGATAAGGATGGCAAACAGCGCCGTAAAGGCGAACACTGCGCGGGTCAGGCGGTTTGCAAGCGCCACGCGGCCGAGCACGCCGGACTCGGGCGTGTCGAGCAGACGACGGCGCATGCGCGAACCGGCGGAGTGGCTGCCGCGGCCGTAAGAAGACGAGGTTGCAAAACGCGTGCCGGTCGGGGCTGCGGCAGATGCGACCTGGTCATCGGTGATAGCGGCCATGGTGCCGGTGCCGGTGAGCTCTGCCTCGCGTCCGGTCGCCTCGTCGCCGGCGCGCAGCAGCAGTGCGACGATGATAAAGCTCGCCAGCAGCGAGGAGCCGCCCTGGCTCATGAAGGGCAGGGTGACGCCGGTCAGCGGAATCAGGCGGGTCACGCCGCCCACGATCAAGAAGGCCTGGAAGCTGATGGCCGCCGTGAGGCCCGTGGCGCTAAAGGCGGCAAGGTCGGACTTGGCGCGGGCGGCCGTAGTGAGGCCGCGCACGGCGAAGAGCATAAACAGGATGAGCACGGCGCCGCCGCCCAAAAGGCCCATCTCCTCGCCGATGGCCGAGAAGATAAAGTCGGACTCGACGACGGGGATGTTATTGGCCATGCCGTTGCCAATGCCGACACCGACAAGGCCGCCGTCGGCCAGCGAGAAGAGGGACTGGACGATCTGGTAGCCCTGACCCTGGGCGTCCTTAAACGGATCGGCCCAAATCTGGAAACGCACCTGAACGTGCGACAGGAACTTGTAGGCGCCCACGGCTCCAACGGCCAGCAGCGCAAGGCCGATGATGACGTACGAAAAGCGTCCCGTGGCAACGTAGAGCATCAGCAAAAAGATGGTGTAGAACAGGACGGCCGAGCCCAGGTCGCGTTCAAAGACGACGACGAGCAGGCATACGCCCCACACGGCAAACAGCGGTAGCAGCAGGCGGAAGCGCGGAATCTTGAGGCCCAGGATCTTGCGGTTGGAGATAGAGAGCAGCTCGCGGTTCTCGGCCAGATAGCCGGCCAGGAACAGGACGATGAAGACCTTGGCGAACTCGCCGGGCTGGATGGTAAAGCCGGCGATGCGAATCCACAGCTTGGAGCCCGAGATCGTGGTGCCGATAAAGATGGGCAGCATCAGCAAAATGATGCCGATAATGCCAAAGGTGTACTTGTAGCGCATGACCACGTCGAGGTTCTTGACCAGCGCGAGCGTTCCCACCATGAGTGCCACCGAGACAAACAAGATGATGAGCTGCGAGATGGCGAGGTCGGGGGCAAGGCGCGTCACGAACGTGATGCCTATGCCCGAGAGCACAAAGACGATGGGCAGGATGGCGGGGTCGGCGCCGGGCGCCAGGATGCGCACGGCGATATGCGCCGCGGCGAAGGCGGCGAACAGGCCGATCGGCACGGCGAGCGTCTCGAAAGAGATTGTGGCGCCCGCGGTGAGCACGTACATCGCATAGAGCAGGATGACGGGGAACGCCGAGGCGATGAGCAAGAGCAGTTCGGTGTTGCGGCGACTCATAAGCGGCACTCCCTTTCTAATTCTTATCGGAGGCTTCGGCCTCGGCGGACTGTTCGGCGGTTTTCTCGGAATCTGACTCGGAGGTGGATTCCTGATCGGTGTTGTCGCGAATCGTTTGCGCGTCAATCACCTGACGGGTCTGCTCCTCGTCAATTTGATGGCGGTACTTGGAGATGGTGTCCTGTGCGTCGTCGACACTCGTTTGCGGAATGCCCGCCTTCAGGCGGTTCTGCGTGTCTTCGGGCAGGTCGGACAGCTTGATGCTGGTTTCGCTCTCGAGCCAGTGGAGCTTGAATCCGAGCGTCTTGCCGGGCAGGCCGCGCCAGACGGCGACATTGCCGTGGTAGGTTCCCAAGTAATAGGAGCCGGTGACGCCCGTGTATGCCCAGATGCCTGCTGCCAGCACAAAGACGAGGGCCAAGATGGCGGCGATGGTGACATTGCGGCGTCGGACGCGTTTTGCCTCGCGCATGACGCCGTCGTCGACCAAATCGACGACCACCACGGTCACGTTGTCGTGGCCACCGGCGGCAAGTGCCGCGTCCACCAGGTTGTCGACGCAGATCTGCGCGGTCGAGGACTGCGTGGCGATGTTCTCGATATCGCTATCGGGAATCATGCTCGAAAGACCGTCGGAGCACAGGATCAGGCGGTCGCCTTCCTCGATGTGCAGGGTAAAGTGATCGGCATACATGGCGGGGTCCGAGCCCAGCGCGCGGGTGATGACCGAGCGGTTGGGGTGGACGCGGGCCTCGTCGGCCGTAATCTCGCCGGCATCCACGAGCTCCTCCACGTAGGAGTGGTCGCGGGTCACGCGGATCAGCGTGCCCTCGTGGAGCAGGTAGGCGCGCGAGTCGCCCACGTGGGCGATGGCGAGTGTGTCGTTTTCGATGTAGGCGCAGGTGGCCGTGCATCCCATGCCGGGTTTGCCCAGGCCGTTGAGGGCGGCCTCGATCACGGCGGCGTTGGCGGCCTCGACGGCTGCGGCCAGGCGCGCGGCGTCGGCGGACTGCGGCGCCGTCTTGGCGATGGTCTCGACGGCGATGGAGGATGCCACCTCGCCGGCGGCGTGTCCTCCCATGCCGTCGCACACGCAAAAGAGCGGCGACTGCACCAGATAGGAGTCCTCATTGTGCGGGCGTACGCATCCGACGTCGGAGCGGGCGCCCCACATAAGCTGCGTGGTGGTGCCGGCGTCGTAGGTCGAGTCGGTCTCGATGCGCTCGTCGGTCAGCGGCTCAAAGCTCATGGTCGAGCCGGGGTCTTTGAGCTTTGCCTCCACGGCGGCGACATCGATCTCGGCGGTGTCGCCGGGGGAGACAGTGTCGGCATCGTTGCCCGGCTCGGCGTCAGAGACGTCCGGAAGGTTGAGATCTTCGGTTACGCGGTCGGCGGGATCGCCGTCCTGCGGCGGCTCGACAGCCGTCGGCTCGGGCGTCGCGAAGTGCGACGGCGCGGGCGTGCTCTGGGGTTGAGCGGAGGGCTCGGGAGCTGCGGCGGGCGCGGCAACGGGCTGCTCGACTTCGGCAGGCGTTGCGGATGCGGGTGCCGCCTCGCTTGCCGGGGCGACGGGGAATACCGGTGCGGCAGGCTCGGGAGCTGCAAACACGGCAGCGCTCTCGTTAATCGCCTCGGCGACGGACTCGGCAAAGTGAGCCGGCGCGGGCGTTGCCTCCGGTGCTGCGGGCTGTTCGGCAGCATGGGCGCCGATAGGGGCGTCGGGCTGCTCGGTGTCGGCGTCCTCGTCATCGACGAGCGCCGGATATTCTTGAGTTACATGCGAAAGAGGCAGGGAGAACACCGTGTCCTCGGGCTTCACGGTCGCAGGGCGCGCCGGAGCGGCATGAGCCGGCGCGGCTGCGGAGGCAGTCGGCGTCTCGGGCATGGTTGCGGACTTGTTCTCCTCGTCGATCATCGACGGTTCACCTTCATGACCACGTCGCCAATCTGGACCTCGTCGCCCTCGCGCAGCGTTGCAGGCTCCACCAGCTGGCGGCCGTTAACGAGCGTGCCGTTAAGCGAGTTGAGGTCTTCGATAATGAGTGCCGGGCCCTGCAGCGAAAAGCGCGCGTGCGAGGCCGAGACAAACGGTTCGTTGATGCAGATGTCCGAGGACGGCGAGCGGCCGACGATGACGGGGCCGAGCATGTCCACATGGATGCCACGGATGCCGCGCGGACCCTTGTCCACATCGATCGTCCAGATAGCGGAGTCGCGGCGCTGGCCGCGCACGAGTCCCACACCGGTTTTCATGACGGCGAACAGGAAGATGTAGAGCAGGGCGACCAGGACGATGCGGCCTGCAAAAAGGACGATATCGATGTTCATAAGCGACTATCCCCTAAATTCAAAGGTGCTCAGGCCAAACGTCAGCAGGTCGCCGTTGCGCAGCGGGCAGCGCGTGATGCGGCGGTTGTTGACGAGCGTGCCGTTGGTGGAATTGAGGTCCTCGATCGACCAGTCCGAACCGGTAAAGGTGAGCTGGGCGTGACGGCGCGACACGTTGGGGTCGCGCAGGGCGATGTCGGAAACCGAGCGCTCGCGACCGATGGTCACCTGCGCGGAAGTGATGCTGTGGCTCTCGCCGCTCACGACGTCGACGAGCTGGGCGAGGGGGCGCTGCGGGGCGCGGGTGCTCGCCATGTTGGAAGCGATGCCGGCTGCGGCGCCAAGGCCCACGGCGGCGCCGGTCGCGGCGGCTCCGCCCATGCCGGCAAGGGCGTCACGAGAGACGGTCTGCGGCACGGGGATGGGCGCGGCGGCGGGGTCGGGGACGTTGGGCGCAAAGGGATCGGCCACGGCGAGCGGGTCGGGAGCGGCGGCACGGGGCGCCGGCTGCTGGGGCATGGCGGCGGGGCGCTGTTGCTGCGGAGCGGCGAATTGCTGCTTGCCGGCGCGGGGAGCGCTGGCGGCGCGGCTTGCGGCCGAGTTGTTCTGGCCCAGGCCATTCTGGTAGGCGCGCTCTTCCTCGTACAGGCGGCCGAGCGTGGGGGCATCGACGTTCTCGGCAAAGACCGAGAACTTACCGGCACGCAGCTGCGGGTCGATCATAAAGCGAACGAGGGGTTCGCCGACAAACACATAGCGGCGCTTTTCGGCCTGTGCCTTCACAAACTCGCGGACTTCGCGCGAAAGCTCGGGGTAGAACGGGGCGAGCATGGGATCGTCGTCGGCGGCGATCAGGATGGTATAGAGTGCCGGCGCGGTGTTGACGCCGTTGATCACCAGAGTCTGATCCTCCATGTCGCGAGCGGCCTGCTTGGCAAGCTTCTTAAAGGAGAACGGGGCACGGGTGGCACCGAAGATGCCGGCCACGTGGTCCTCGAAGATGTTCAGGAAGTTCACGAAAGATCACTCTCCGTATAGGTTCTTTGGTATCCGAGCAAATATAGGCATATCCCAACGATTATAGAGGATAGGGTTCCCGCAACCGCCGCCTTGACGACGACCGCGGCCGCAAGGCTGGCAATTTCCATATGGTGTGCAAGACAGAGCGAGGCCGCAGAGCCTATTCCGCAGCCGGCGATGGCAGCGATTGCAGTCAGGTTCGAGCCCTGCTCGGCACGCTTGGCATGGGCGTTGAGCAGCAGGGATGTCAGTGCAGCTGTCGCCGCGACGAGCACAATGGCGGCCCAGAGGAACGCATCTCCCAGCACTGCAGCGACGTTACCGAGCCCCAACACGCCTCCGGCAGAAAGCGCGACCGTGGCCAGGCGGGCAAAGAGCGCGCTCATGCCCGTGGCGGCGGCAGCACTTGCCGGGCCGAGCCAAAAGGCCGCGATGCCGGCGGCGACCCCGGCGGCAAGGAGGACGTCGCCCGTTAGACAGCCAAGTGCCACCGCACAGGTGAGCGCAGCGCTCGCGGCGGCCTCGGTGCGGCCCCAGGCGATCCACCAGCCGGACATGGCGGCGGCAAAGATCACCGCAACGGGCAGCATCGACAGGATGCCCTGCGCCTGCATGGTGGCGTTTGCCATAAGCACCAAAAAGCCCACGGCCGAGATGGCAGATCCAATCTGCGGGGCCAGGCCGGCGGCCGCTCCGATCGCGATGGCCGCAACGATAAGTCCGGGAAGCGCCGCGACGCCAGCCGTCTGCATCAGCAAAAAGCTAAAGGTGCCGCAGGCGAGCGCCGAGATGGCGCGCATGGTGTAATCGCGCGCATGGCTCCAGCGCGTGCCGGCCCAGCCGAGCGTGGGGTCGACTTCGATGACATCGTCCTCGTAGGGTAGCGATTCGATATCATCTGCCGTGCGCTCGTCATCCGACAACTCGCCCACCATCTGCTCCAGGCTGCGGCGACCCTCGCGCACGCTACCCAGGCCGGCGAGCAGCTGGTCGCAAAAGGACTCGATGCTGTTGGGCCGGTCCTGCGGCATGGGGGAGAGCGCGCTCATCAGCGCGGCCTCGGCCCCTGGGGGAAAGTGCGGAATGAGCTCGCTGGGATAGGTGGCGCCGCCGATGATGCGGCCGAGCGAGTCGCCGGGCGTTGCCGCCATAAAGGGCGCGCTGCCGCACAGGCCCTCGTAGATAACGCAGGCGAGGGCGAAGACATCGGCGCGCTCGTCGACTGTGCCGGTCTCGATATCGAGTTGCTCGGGCGGCATGTAGCCGATGGTGCCGCCGCGCGAGCCGCCAAAGCCGCCGGCAGACGACAGCCGCGCCATGCCAAAGTCGGTGAGCTTTACGTTGCCCGAGTGGTCGATGAGCACGTTGGCGGGCTTAATGTCCAAGTGGAGCACGCCGTTGCTATGGGCGAAGGCAAGCGCCTGACTCAGCGCGTCGGCAATGGCGGCGGCCTCGTCAAAGGTGAGCGAATGGCCGTCTACGCGATGCAGGAACTCGGCCAACGACATGCCGTCGACATATTCCATGACCAGGTAGGCGTAGGCGGTGTCGTGCGTAAAGTCGATAACCTGAACGATATTGGGATGCTGAAGCATGGCGGCGGTGTGGGCCTCGCGCAGCACATCCATGATGTCGCTGGCGGGCATGCCGGCGCCGCCTGTGAGAGGGATGCGCTTAATGGCGACGCGACGGCGCAGATGCGTGTCGCGGCAGATCTCGATGGAGCCAAAACCGCCGGTCGCAAGCGTCTCGAGCGGTTGGTACCGCTTGAGCAGCTCGCGAGAGCTGGTGCCCTCCAAGGGAACGTCCGGCGAGAACCGGGCGGTATGTTGCGAGAAAAGCGGCATGGCCAACCCTCGTGCGTTTAAAGTTCGTTTGCGAGCGGCGGGCGCGGGG
>CAKUEZ010000106.1 GCA_934646965.1 uncultured Collinsella sp.
ACCCGCACGCAAGGACCGAAGCCGGCCGCGTCGCAACGTCGCAAACCCGGAGCGTAGAGCCGGGCAGGACACGCGGGAACATCAAAGCCGATGGCGCGTCGATTCGCATGCACGAGATTGTACTCCCCGCGCGCCGCGGATAAAACGCTTTTCTTTAACTAAGTAAAGTATTTTCATTTGCTTCGGAATTCATCCGAGCAAACCGCCCCCATAAGGCGCGGCAGGCACTCGCCCCATGCGTCCCGCGACCGCCCTATCGATATACTCTAAAGTCGAGACAACGATTGGAGCCCTCTTGGCAACTCAGAACAAACGTGAACACCTGACAGAAGACCTGCTCAAGCGGCTGTTGGCAAGCTCGAGTATCGACGCCTATCTTGACGAAGGCGAGACCGTCGATCAAACGCTTCCCTCGTACCTACGCTGCCTCATCGACGAGCGCCGCATCAAGCGCTCGGACGTCGCGCGCAACTCGGGCCTCAACCCAACCGTTGTGTACGACATCTTTGCCGGCAAAAGCCGCCCCGGGCGAGACCACGCCATCATGCTGGCGCTCGGCATCGGCTGCACGCTTCGCGAGACGCAGCGCCTTTTGAGGCTCGACAGCGTTGCCGAGCTTTGGTGCAAGGACCGCCGCGACGCCATCATCATCTGGTGCATCGAGCGTGGCATGAGTCGCGCCTGCACCGACGACGAGCTCTACCGTTTAGGCGAGAAGACGCTTTTGGGGACCAATCCGCTCAAATAGACGCCCAAGCCTTCGCGAGCCCCGCAGCCCCATCACCTCCACGCCCGATTCAGTTGCCAACTGAACAAACGAAACAATCGTTGTCATATCATTCTTGGGGCATTTGCCCAGCTAACATGAAGGGAGGACGGCTTGAACGACAACCAGCTCATGCACGCCATGAGCCTCGACGACACCTATCGCGTCGAGCAGGTGCTCGCGCGCGGCGAAGACGGCATCACCGAACTCGTCACGATCGACGGAGCCGGTCCCTTCGTGCGAAAAAAGATTCGGCAGGAACTTGCCCACCGCAATGTATGGTCGGCACTCACCGAATGCGGCTCGCCCCGCCTCCCTCGCGTCGAGGCGACCTACGAACTGCCCGAGCACTTTGTTGTCGTCTACGACTTCGTGCCAGGTCGAACGCTTTCCAAAGTTATCGAAACCGATGGGCCGCTGACGCCGGAGTCCACCGTCTCGCTCGGCATCGAGCTTTGCGAGGCAGCGGAGGAACTTCACCGACACGGCATCGTCCATCGCGATATCTCCCCCAACAACATTGTGGCCGCTGCGGACGGCGCGCACCTCATCGACCTCGGCATTGCCCGTATGCGCGTCGAAGGGGCGAGCAAGGATACGACTTCCCTCGGAACCTGGGGCTTCGCCTCGCCCGAGCAATATGGCTTTGCCCAGACCGACGCGCGCAGCGACGTCTACTCCATCGGACGCGTCCTTGGCTTCGCACTCACGGGCATCCGGCCCGATGACGAGGCTTACGAGCACGCGCTTAAGGCGATTCTTGAGCATGCGCCCGCAAAGCTTGTCCATGCCATCACGCGCGCTTGCTCGTTTGAGCCAAGCGCGCGGTTCCAGTCTGCGAACGAGATGGCAGAGGCGCTCGCCGGCTCGTCCCAACCAAAAGGCGACGGGGCATCTTCTGGCGCAGACCAGCAAGCCGACAAAGCCAAAGCGACGACAAAGACGCACGCGCAAAAGCACCAACCGGAGAAAACCGGAGCTCAAGCCCTCGGCAGTCTTCTGCTAAAACTGATACTCATCGCCGTAGTGCTCGCCGGTTTGTTAACTGGCGGCGCGATTGCCATTTCGTCCTTTCACGCCGCTCGAGAAAACAGCGGCGACCGCGCGTCCTCGTCGCAAGCCGACCAGTCCGGCGGCGTCTCCGCTCCACAAAAGGCAAATTCGGCAAGCGATACCAGCCGTCTGTCCGCCGAGCTCTCAATCGTAGAGTCCGGTTGGTCGGTTAGTGAGCACGGATATGTCCACTTTGGCATCGGTCTTAAAAACTCCGACGGCTCTGCCGCCATCGCATTTCCCACCGTCGAGATCTACGGATACGATGCGGACGACAACCTGATCTTTACGGATGAGAAAATCTACAGTGCTATCGAGCCCGGCCAGACCGTCTACTTTGGCGATCAGACGGGAAACGGCACCGCTCCCGCACGCGTTGAGTTCGAAGCCGTCACACCCAGCGGCGTTGCACTTGCCACCGCCACCGAAGCACCGACATACGAGCTTTTCGATAGCGCCGAATCCGCCGAGACGGACGGCATGTATTCGTTCTCGGCAAAGCTCAAACTCCAGAGCGCCCCGAGCGGCTTTGATAAGACTCAGGTGTTCCTATCGGCCATCCTGCGCGACAAGCAGGGCAACATCGTGGCCGGCTATAACAATTTTTGCGACTGCCCCGCCGTCGGCTCCACGGTCCCCGTTTCGATCGACGTCAACAATCCGCCCCCGCACGCAAGCTGCGATATCTACGCCGCCCAGTGGTAGGGCCCGGGGGCGCCGTTCGCCGACAGCATCTCCGATTCAGTTGGCAACTGAGGAATCGTAGCCCTTGCAGACACACAATAAAATGACCAGCGCTGTCAAATGATCGCCAAAAGCGGAACAGGGCCTCAAGGCGCCCCAACGCCCTAAACCCTTTCGATTCTTCCGAGTCGTTTCCCTTCCTAAGCGTGAGTTATATCCAACGAGCTGGCAAACGCGACCATACGATTATCATGGAAGGCAGATATGACTTTTTGCCCAAAATGCGGAAATGAGCTACGCCCCGGCCTGCATTTTTGTCCTAAATGCGGCTCAGAGATAGATATCACCGAGTGCACTCCAGAAACCCGCCGAACCGGTCCCGTCGAGCCCGTCTCCAACAATGCTTCCTCTGGCGAGGCAAACAATATCCCTCCAATCCCCCACAATTCTACGAACAATGCCGCCGCAGACGAGTTGTCTGACAGTCTGGCAACGGCCGCAGACGCGCTTGGCGGCCTAGCAGCAAAGGCCGGAGCCATCGCGGCCGGCGCTGTGGGCGAGCTCGCCAGTCGCGCAAAAGATGCCCTTGATGACGTAACAGCAAGCGCCGCCGTCAAACAGGAAACGAACTCTACGGCGAATGGTTCTCCGTCCGAATATCGGGATGCCGCCGAGGGCGACGAAGCCTTTGAGTCGCAGCCATCAAAAACAACCCGCAGCAAAGGCACCTCAAATGTTTTTGATTCCATCGCCCGCAAATCCTCGGCCTCGATATCACAGGCTCAGAAAAAACTCAAGGTAAATCACGCACCCCAACACCCTTGGCGAATCCTTGGAATAGCCGGCATCGGCATAGCAATAGTTGTCATCTTTACAGTCGCTGCGATCGTACTCGGTGCAAATGACTCAAAGAAAACCAGCGAATCCGTTCAGGATGCCCCGAGCTACCCAGTCCATCTTTCCGTAGATTGCAGCGAAAATCTCCTCTTCTCTCGCTATGACCTTGCCATCTACGTTGATTCAGAAAAGGTCGGGACCCTCGATCATGGAGCCGAAGATTCATGGGACCTCACGCTCGACAAGGGACAGCACACGCTTAGGGTCCAGAAAGAGGACGACTCAAGCGTCGACGGAAGAAAAACATTCAAGGTCGACCAGAACGAAAAAGTCATCTGCACCGTATATGCAAAACATGACCAGATTGAAATTAGCCTAAAAGTAAAGGCCTCAACCGATAGTGGCGACAGCACAGAGGCCCCATCACAGGCAACCGAAAAGAAGAAAGAGAAAAAGAAAGCGGACAGCAAGCCGACCGAAAAGAAGGAGACCGAAGAAGCGGAAACGGAGGATGCTGACTCTCCCGAGCAAAATGCCGAAGCCGCACAGCTCGCTTCCGAACAAGATACCGTGTTGACAACAGCCAATTGCCCCGATCTTGCGACGCTGCTTTCCTCCAGCGACATGGACGCAAGCTGGTTTGTATCCAAGTACGCGGGCAAGACTATTGAGTTTGACGGTAATATCGCCTACCTCGCCCCGCACGCTAACTACACCACGCGCTGGGATGTTTTGATTAACGCCGGTGACTACGATCCCGACCATGCCCAAGGCCCCGAAATGCAGTACGAAAACGTCAACACCTTTGATATGGGATTTGACGACAGCCTTGATGAGATTCGCACCGGTACAAATGTACATATCAAGGCAAAAGTAAAGGATTACAACGCATCGACGTGCCTGCTTCACCTGGAACCCGTCTCGATGTCGGCACGCTAAGGAGCTGATAATGGCCTACTGCCCAAACTGCGGGACAAAACTCGTTGACGGCGATGTCTTTTGCGGAAACTGCGGAAAGCGCATCGAAACAGTCGCGGTACCTTGCGAGCCTGTTTCCTCGCAAACGCCTGCAGCACCACAAACCCCTGCTTCACCGCAAACAACCGAAAAACCCGCTATGTCCACCGAGAAGAACGCGCCGTCAGCAAAAGAACGGAAAGCAAAATCCGAGATCGTGCGCTGTCCCGCCTGCGGTGAGATAGTCGACAAGAATGCAGTCATCTGTCCGTCGTGTGGTTACGGGATCCGCGACGTGGCAGACGGCTCGATTGCGCTTCTTTCGCAGAAGCTTGACTTGATCGAGAGCAAACGACCTCAAAAACGCAAGAAGGACGAAAAAGACACCATCTCGGCAACCGATGAGCGCAAAATCAGCCTGATTCGCAGCTGGCCCATCCCCAACAATAAAGATGACCTTATCGAGTTCGCTGCCATGGCGAGCGGCAACTGCATCGCTTCCCCAAAACTGGGCAACGACCGCATCGCCGCAGAAGATGCACTTGCCGATGCATGGCGCTCCAAGTTCGATCAGGCATACGCGAAAGCGGAGCATCTCTTTGGTGACAGCGACGAGTTTGCGTTACTCACGGACCTTAAAGCGGACATCCGAAAGAGAACGGTTGTCTCTAGGCTTCGTGCGTGGGGTCCATGGATTGCATACGGACTGATCATGGCCGCCCTCTTTGGATTCTTAGGCATTATGTCCGCTTGTTCAGGGGAGTAAATCATGGCTAATCGAAATCGCGCCGGCTTGATGGATGAAATCCGCTGCGACGAGAAGGACTATCTCATCTGGAAATGGCGACCCGCAAACAATGCGCGCCGTGAAAACGCAATCCGCTGGGGATCATCACTCCGCGTGCGCGAGGGCTCTGTTGCCGCTTTCATCTGCCGTCGTAAGGGGCAAGATGCAATCCAAGAATTCATCGAGGGACCTTTTGATGAGGCGCTCAATACCTCCAATCTGCCCATCATCGCGAGCTTTGTCGCGGCAGCATATGGCGGTGGTACACCGTTTCAGGCCGAGGTTTACTTCATCAATCTTGCCAAGGTTGTTCAATCACGTTTTGCCGTGCGCTACTTCGATGTGTTTGACCAGCGGTTCCCCGATTTTGGAGTACCCGTTGCCGTGCGAGGGACCCTTACTTTCCAAATCGCCGATTACCGTGAATTCATCGAGCTCCACCGTCTTGATGAATTCACGCTCGAAGACTTTCAAAGCCAAGTTCGCGATGCGGTCTCGCGTAGAGTTAAATCTCTTGTCGCCAATATGCCTTCAAAACTCGGGATTCCTCTTTTACAGCTCGCTGGCCGCACCGATGACCTATCGGAACTTGCCAATAACGACCTTTCTCCACAACTGCGCAAGGTCTATGGCATAGAGCTCTCGTCTTTAGACATCGCCGCCATCGACGTGGACGAGGAGAGCGATGGCTACGCTCGGCTCATGGCGGTAACACGCGATGTGACCGAGGCCACCGTCCGAGCCCAAACCGAAGCCAACATCAAGAACATCCATGATATGCAGCGCGTTCAAATGGAAAACCTACAGGAACGTCTGCGTATTGAGCGCGAGGAAGGACAATATCGCGTCCACAAGCAGACTCAGACTGCCAACTTCCCCGCCTATCAGGTGGAAGCGCAAACCACCGTTGGCGTCGCTGGCGCAGAGGCGCTCGGACATATGGGCGAAAATGGAGCTGCGGGCATCAGCCTCGGCGGCGGTGGCAACGGCGGCATGGACATGGCCGGGATCGCCGCGGGCATGGCCATAGGCGGTTCCGTCGGCCGGAACATCGCCGGCGCGATGGACAACATGATGGGCAACACTCCGGCGGGAATCTCTGGCTCCCCCGTTCCCCCGCCCATTCCGCGGCAAGATCGTTTCCACGTTGCTGTCAACGGCGCGGCAACCGGACCGTTCGACCTCATCACGCTGGGTTCCATGATTGCCTCAAAATCGTTTGCTCCAGAATCTCTCGTTTGGCAAGAAGGCATGGCAAACTGGATGCCCGCAAAAACCGTTCCCGCGATTGCGGCACTCTTCAATAACGGCCCCACCCCACCGCCGATTCCAGTTGATTAAGTTGCTGCGCGACGCTTGCTGCCAAGCGCATCGCGCGCCCACTTCCCCTCAAACGCAAACGGGATCCGTCGACTTCAAGTGACGGATCCCGTTTTGTTTCGAGCTATGTAGCGCAACTGTTACCGTGTAGGTTTTCACGCACGGATACTATGCGGCGTTCTTCTTCCCGAGCTTGGACTTGACCAGACCGACCACGGTCGGGATGATCGACACGGCGACGATGCCGATGATCAGCAGCTCAAAGTGCTCCTGTACAAAGGGGATGCCACCAAAGAAGTAGCCCAGCAGCGTAAAGACCGTCGACCAGGTAATGCCACCCAGCACGTTAAAGATGACAAAGTTGCGCCAGTGCATGCC
>CAKUEZ010000107.1 GCA_934646965.1 uncultured Collinsella sp.
GTAAACGACATGCAGACCTAAGCTTTCGTGTTGGCGCGCGACAGGTCGCGGTGGGAAATGCTCACGTGATACTGGGCGCCCTCCAAATAGCGGGCCGTGGCCTCGGCAATCGCAACGCTGCGGTGCTGACCGCCTGTGCACCCGATGGCGATGGAAAGCTGCGGTTTGCCCTCTGCGATATAGCCGGGCATGACCGTATCGAGCAGCTGCGTCCAAGCCTTCCAAAACTCCTGCGTCTTGGGATGGTCAAGGACAAAATCGGAGACCTTCTTATCGAGACCGGTCATCGTGCGCATCTCGGGATCGTAGAACGGATTGGGCAGGAAGCGGACGTCGATCATAATGTCCGCCTCGACGGGCATGCCGTGCTTAAAGCCAAACGAGAACACATGGACGTCCATAAGCTGCTGGTCGGACAGCTCGGAAAACGCCATACGCAGCTTGTTGCGCAGGGCAGAGGTGCGTAGACGGCTCGTATCGATGATCATATCGGCGCGGTCGCGAACGCCCTGCAGCTGCAGGCGCTCGCGCTGAATGGCATCGGCCGTAGTCTCCCCCGGCTTGGCGATGGGATGACGGCGGCGATTTTCGCTGTAGCGACGGATCAGCACTTCGTCAGATGCTTCGAGGAACACGATATCGCAGCTCATCTCGCGCTCTTCGAGCGCGGCGACAGCATCGAGCAGCTCATCGAACAGACCTTGGCTGCGCAAGTCGCAGGTAACGGCGAGGTGTCTGCCCACGCCCGTATTGATGCCGACGAGCTCGGCAAGCTGGGCGATAAGACGCGGAGGCAGGTTATCGATGCAAAAATAGCCCATGTCCTCGAACACGTGCATGGCCTGCGTACGGCCCGATCCGGACATTCCGGTGATGATGACGATATCGGGGATACGCTCCGAGCGCTCCGCCGCATCCATGGCATCTCCCTTTTGCATGCGCTACCTCCTAAAACAAGCGCGGGACCCGGCCAAGCGAATCCCGCGCTAACAATTGCCTTAATTGAGTATACCGCCCCGAGCGGATACGAGGCCTTATTTACGCTTCGAGCGCGGCCTTGAACCAACTCGTAATACTCGTGGGGTGCGTGATGGCGGTACCCACAACAACGGCCCAGGCGCCGGCATCGATCGCGGCGCGCGCCTCCTCGGGCGTGTGCACGCGACCCTCGCAAATGATGGGGAGACCGGGGAACTCCTCGGTCGCCTGGCGCAGAAGCGGCAAATCGGGGCCATCGGCCATCGTGCAGTCGATGGCGGCGACACCGTGAGAAAGCGTGGTGGATACCAGGTCGAAACCCATGTCGACCGCGCGGCGAATGTCCTCGATGGTGGCGCAGTCGGCCATCAGGAGCACGCCCTCCTCGTGCAGCGGACGGAAGGTATCCTCAAGCGTCTTGCCATCGGGGCGAGGACGATCGGTGGCGTCGATTGCCACGATATCGGCACCGGCGGCAACGCAGGCGCGAGCATGACGCAGCGTCGGCGTGATATAGACGCCCTCGTGCCCATCCTTCCACAGGCCGATGACGGGGACCTCGCAGCGGCCCTTAATAGCGGCGATATCGGCAAGGCCCTGGCAGCGGATGGCGGCTGCACCGCCGAGCTCGCAGGCGCGAGACATCTGAGCCATGGTCTCGGGCGTACGAAGCGGCTCGCCCATATAGGCCTGGACACTTACGACGAGCTTGCCCTTCAGAGATTGAATCAAAGGATCAACGGTCATTTCCATCTCAATCTTTCTCAAAACGGCCTTCTGAGGCAGTACACCTCAGAAGGCACACTTGGTAGATGTATTACTTTAACGAAGCAAGAAGGTGCTCGGCAGCGCCGATGAGCGGGGCGTCGCCCTCCAGAGAACCGATGAGAATCGGCGTGTCCTGGAGCGGATCGAGCGCCTGGCTCGCATAGCCCTCGTGCACCGAATCCTTCCACGTCTGCGAGCGCCAATCGGGGCCCTGGTGGATCACGCCACCCGAAAGCACGATGACCTCGGGGTCCAGGATGTTGGCAAGCGAGCCCAGGCTGGCGCCCAGTGCAAAGCCGGCGTCATGGATGACCTCGGTCGCCTTTGCATCGCCCGCGCGACACAGGTCGTTTACGTCGCGGCCGACCGAAGGACGGCTGGGGTCAACGCGACCGAAGCGCTCGTCATACATACGGCCGATCGAGGTACCCGAAGCCACCGACTCAAGATGGCCGGAGCGACCGCAGGCGCAGGGAATGCCAGCGGCAGCCGAGCACTCGATGTGGCCCATGTGTCCAGCGGCACCATGGAACCCCTGCATCACGCGACCGTTCTCGACGTACGCACCGCCGATGCCCGTTCCGATGCCCAGGCACAAAACGGAGAACTTGCCCTTGCCAACGCCCCAGTGGGCCTCGCCCAGAGCATGGGCCTGCACGTCGCCCACGACGGCAACAGGAAGGCCAAGGTCCTCGCGCAGGCGCGGCCCAAGCTGAACGCCGGACCATCCGGGCATGATCTCGTTGGCGTAGGCGATGGCGCCCGTCTTGGGGTCGACGACACCGGCAGCGCCAATGCCGACGCCAAGGACCTCGACATCAGGATTTGCCTCAAGGGCGGCCTTGATGGAAGCCTCGATGCGCTGGAAGACCGCCTCGCCGCCCTCCTGGGCCTCGGTGGGAACCTCGGCCTCAAAAACGGGATGGGGCACACTGCCGTCAGCCGGATATTCCATGATGGCAGTCGCGATCTTAGTTCCGCCGATATCGACAGAGCAGACGTACTTGTTCTCCATGTCGCTCTCCTTAGGAGATAAAAACAACTACAGGTAATGCGGTCGGAATTAACCCCACCGCGCGGTAAAGGTTTCCCAGGTGCCCGAAATCACCGCTCAACCGTACGGCCATAAACCCAATGACCCATGACTGCACGGTAGCGGTTTTCCAGGTGCCCGAGATCGCCGAGAAACCGTGCGGCCATTGACCTAATGGGTCATGGCCACACGGTTGAACGGCGAGGTCGGGTGCCTGGGAAAGCGCTACAGGAGACCGTTGTCCTGGAGGACCTTCTTAATGGCCTCGACGTTCTCGCCGGTCATGGCCTTCACCGGGCGCGGCATGGTCGGGCTGTCGAAGATGCCCATGAGGTTCATAGCGGTCTTGAAGGCGCCGACGCCGCCGGCATAGCCCTGAACACCCGAGGTGACATCCCAGATGTGGGAGATCTCGTTCAGACGATCCTGCTCGGCCTTGACGGTAGCCCAGTCGCCGGCCTGAGCGGCCTTCCACTGGCGCACGTAGCCCTCGGGCTCAACATTGGCAAGGCCGGGGACGGAGCCGTCAGCGCCACCGAGGTAAGCACCGTCGACGACGACCTCGTGACCGGTGAGGATGCTCATCGGGTGGCCGTTCTTCTCGTTCTCCTGAACGAGGTAGCGGAACGAGACGTCATCGCCCGAGGAATCCTTGACGCCGGCCAGAACGCCCTCGGCGCCGAGCTTGGCAAGAAGCTTCCAGGGAAGCTTGGTGTGGACGCACACGGGGATGTCGTAGGCGAAGATGGGCAGGTCGAGCTCCTCATGCAGGATGCGGAAGTGCTCCTCGACCTCGGCCATACCCTGCAGGGCATAGAACGGGCAGGTGGCGACGAGAGCATCGGCGCCCAGCTCCTGAGCGACCTTGCCGTGCTCGATCATGCGCTCGGTCTCGGTATCGATGATGCCGACCATAACGGGCACGCGGTGGTCGACGATACGGACGGCCTCGGCGATGATCTGACGACGGCGCTCGTCGGTGGAGAAGACGACCTCGCCCGAGGAACCCAGGAAGAACAGGCCATCGACGCCGGCATCAATCATACGGTTAATGCTGCGCTCAAAGGAGGCAACGTCGAGCTGGTGGTCTTCGGTATCGGGAACGACGACGGGAGGAATAACGCCGGTGAATTTCTGAGTTGCCACAAGAATCTCCTTAGCTGTCTGGCGGGCGGCCCCATGCCGCCCACTCTTGTTGGCAGTGTTCAGGCCGTCTAGGCCAAAGAACACGGGTAGAACGTTTGGTTCAAGAAGTCGATGACTTCGTTTTCGAACGCATTGATGCGCTCATGAGTGTATTTGGCATAGATGATATGCCTCCGGTCACACTCAAGACCGTTGAATACGGCAAACTGCCCCTTGGGGTCACTTACGGTATCCATGAGCGATGTGCCCATGAGCACCGAGCCGCGCACCCGAGCCGACAGTGCCTCAAGGCCGCTAGGGAACGGATTGGCAACTGCCGTGCAAGCGAGCCCCCGCCCGTCCAGAGCGGAAACCGCCAGTGCGACGCCGCCGCCAAGACCCTCGCCCCACGCAAAAATGCGATCGGGGTCAATACCGTCAAGGTCACGCGCAACTTTCGCTATCGCGAGGCCCCAACGGACGCGCTCGGTAAAGGCAGGCGAGGCAATTCCCTGTTCCAGGTCGTCGACCCCAATCACATCGTCGTCCAATGCGAGGACGGCATACCCCATGGCGGCAAATCTCGTCATGTGATGCCATCCCCGCACGGGTCGGTCGATGTCATGGAACATCAGGCACAGCGGAACAAGCTCGGATGCCCGGGCGCGACCAGAGGGCTCAATCAAACGGCCGTGCACGACATACCCACCGAGCTCAAAGGAAAGCTCGGAGTAGCGCGCGCACGGATTGGCGAAATCAATCGCCGTAACGGTCAGCCCGCAAACCTCAAGGTCCGAAGCGGCTGCCTCTAACTCGGAAACATCCGCAGAAGCATCGCCGCGCCAACCCCGGAAATCAGAGAGCCTTGACGAAACCGTCCCAGGAATCCCCGCAAGCTCGGGGACAATCAGCTCATTGACATTGCTCTCGCACTTAGACATGAGCCTCCCCTTCCTTGCAGAAAAACGGAATGATCAGATCGTCAAAATCCTGAATCTCCTCGTGACCAAAGCCTTCAAAGAACTCATGACGCTTTTCACAGGTCAGGTTGTTGTAGACCGCAAACTGCGTCGCCGGAGGACAGACGATATCGGCTGTGCCCGTGCCAAACAGCACGGGGCATTTGACCATGGGGGCAAAGTTCTTGGAATCGAAGTACGCCAGCTTTGCATAGGCCTCGTCAATACGAGTCGAGTCCTCGTCAAACCAGCGAGACCAATAGCGCAGGCCCTCGTAGGCAATGTCGTCGGCATCCAAATCCCAGACCAGGCGGAAATCCGACAGGAAGGGATAGAGGATGGCGGCGCGATTGATAAGCTCGCTATTAAGCGCACAGGTCGCAATACCCAAACCGCCGCCCTGTGACGCGCCGTTCACAAACACACGGGCAAGATCGATGCCCTCGAGCTCACGAACAATACGGCACAGAATGCGAATATCTTGGTGCAAGCGGACATAGTAGAGGTTGGCCGGGTCGCCGTCGATACCGGCGACGATATGGCCCGCGACCGTTGTGCCCTCAAATCCACCAATGTCCTCGGAGGGTCCTCCTTGGCCAGGACAATCGAGGGCGATAAGTGCCATGCCCATACCCGCAAACGACGCCTGTTCAAACCAGCTGCGGCTTGCGCCCGGATACCCATGGAACTGAAGTACCAATGGCACGGGCTCGTCCGAGACGGGTTTAAGGTACTTGGCGTGCAGGCGAGCGCCACACATGCCGGTATACCAGAGGTCGAAAAGCTGGCAGGTCACGGCGTCGGCGACTGATGCCGTCTCGATCGCATAGTCAAGCCCAACGGCGTCGGCCTCGGCCATGCGATCCTTCCAAAAGAGATCGAAATCTGATGGGCGGGGCATGGCGCCTCGATATTCACCAAATTGATGTTGTAGCTCCTGAGCACTTGGCATGGCTCGTGAACCCAACCTTTCGAAATCGCAACGGAGGTGCGCCCGGCAAGGGAGCCGGGCGCACGGGAGGGAAAGCGTGATTACTCGCCGAGCTTGGGATGCAGCAGCGACGGCGCAGCGCCGAGCAGCATCTTGGTGTAGGGGTCCTGCGGGTTCTGGAAGACCTGCTTGGCCTCGCCCTGCTCGACGATCTTGCCGCCATTCATGACAACGATGTCGTCGGAAATATAGCGGACCGTCTGGATGTCATGGCTGATGAACACCATGGCTAGGCCGAGCTCCTTCTTAAGGTCGGTCAGCAGGTTCAGAATCTGCGCGCGGACCGAAACGTCCAGAGCCGAGGTGGGCTCGTCGGCGATGATGGCGTCGGGGTTCAGCGACAGGGCACGGGCAATTGCCACGCGCTGGCGCTGACCGCCCGAAAGCTGGCCAGGAAGAACCTCGGCGGCAGAGCTGGGCAGGCCGGTGAGCTCCAGGAGCTCCTTGACGCGCTTCTCCTGCTCGGCCTCGGTACCCAGGTTGTGAACGCGCATGGGGTCGAGCAGCTGCTCGCGAACGACCATGCGGGGGTTCAGCGCCGTGGCCGGATTCTGGAACACGACCGAGATAACGCGACCCATGTGACGACGGTCCTCGGCGGTGCGCTTGGTAACGTCCTTGCCCTTAAAGTAGACCTTGCCGCTCGTGGGGGCCTGCAGGCCGCACATGACGTTGGCGGTGGTGGACTTGCCGCAACCGGACTCGCCGACGATGCCGATCGTCTGGCCGGGCATAAGCTTAATCGTTACACCCTGGACGGCGTGAACCAGGTTGGGGTGCAGAATCGAACCGGTACGGGTCCTAAAGGTGACGTGGACGTCATCAAGGAAGATGATCGGCTCGACGCCGTTGACTGCGGT
Organism: uncultured Collinsella sp.; assembly: GCA_934646965.1. Lineage (GTDB taxonomy): Bacteria > Actinomycetota > Coriobacteriia > Coriobacteriales > Coriobacteriaceae > Collinsella. The sequence goes on from CAKUEZ010000107.1 coordinate 6,715, forward strand.
CTCGCTCATCTACATCACCTCCGCGTGAGGGGT
>CAKUEZ010000108.1 GCA_934646965.1 uncultured Collinsella sp.
AGCCTGTGCCGCTCCGTCTTCCCGCTCGACGCGGGGATCGGGGAGACGCCGCACAGCATCGAGAACGCCGCCTCGCCCTTCAGCCTGCCGGGGTTGTCGCCGGCGGCCACGACCAGGGCGGCGGCGGTCGTCGTGCCGCAGCCCTCGATGCCGAGCAGCGCGGGCGCGTTCGCCTCCAGCAGCGCGCGGATGCGCGCGTCGCAGGATTCGACCTGGCTGCGGGCCTCCTTCCAGACCGTCGCGACGGACCGCAGCGAGGCCAGCACGCTCTCCTCGAGCGCGTCGCCCGCCTTCCTCCTGCGCGCGAGCAGCGGCATGAGGTCCTTCGGCCGCTCGCAGCCCCTGAACCGCTCCCTCAGGGCGCCCGGGGCCGTCGTGAGCATCGACTTCGCGCAGGCCACGCAGGACGTGGACGTCGCGACGGCCAGCCTGCGCGCGACGTAGAGCTGGCGCACCGCCTCGACCCAGCCGTCCTGCGACTTCGGCACGGAGCAGCCCCTCCCGGACGCCGCCTTGCGCGCCGCGCGCTCGGCGTCCAGCGGGTCGCTCTTCCCCTCGCCGGGCCTCGCCTTGTCCCTCTTGGGCCTGAGCACCTCGACCACGTTGTACCCGAGCTCCACGAGCCTCCTCGTCAGCCCGGCCCCGTACGATGCCGTGCCCTCGACGCCGACGACCAAGCAGCTGCCCGGGTCGCCTATCGCCTCCGCCAGCCTGTCGTAGCCTTCGGGGTCGGCCCTGAAGCTCCCGCTCCGGATCTTCCTCCCGAGGCCGTCGAGCAGGCACAGGACATGCACGTCCTTGTGCGTGTCGACGCCCGCGATGACAGTTTCGCCTTCCATTTTCGCTCCCCTCGGTCTGCCGCCTGCCCCGCGCCCGAGCCTCCCAGACATTGCACTGACGGGAGCGCTACAATCCAGTTGGCTTGTCCGATTGTCCGCGCTCATGCTCCTATTAGGTCATGGCAGGACTCCGGGTCGCGGAAGCCGGGGCGAGACAGGTCGGATTTGAGGACGGCCGAAGAGGCGTCAGCAGGTCAGTGGGTCATCGCCCCGGCTTTCAGCATCAGGGTAGCGCTGCGACGCGGAAATCGCGCGCTGTCGCCGCGCCCCGCAGTGCCCGCTTCCCCCGAGAACAATTATCAGTGCAGGTAGACGGCTCGTCTATTTTCAAAAAATGCCGGTATGGTCGGCCTATGCCAATCTAGCCCCGTAAACCGGCATAGTTTTGAAATGGCACCGTAGCAGTATTGGCTCTCGCCCCGGCTCAATCGCCCCTAAAGCCCGTATTTCACGACGACACGGTTGATGCGGCGACACCAGGGTTTATACAAGGCAGCCAAAAACACACAGGTCGCAAGGCCATGCGTAATATCGAACGGCACCGCCGTGGCAAGGCGCGCCACGGCGCCCGCCCAGGTGAGCGGCTGCACAAAACCGATAATGTCGTACGCGTTGATCACGACACCATAGAGCAAGCCCGAGGCAAAGCCATACGCCAGCAGCGCCGGCATGCGCACGGTGCCGTCGGCGCGGTCGAACGCGCCCATATGCGCCAGCACGCCGCCAACGTAGCCCACCAGACCCCAGGCATACATCTGCCACGGCGTCCACATACCCTGACCAAAAAAGAAATTACTGGTCAGCGCCGCCAACGCGCCGACCATAAAGCCGTTGCGGCGGCCGAGCGTCGCCCCCGCGATAATGGCGATGGCGCTCACCGGCTTAAAGTCGGGAATGGGCCCAAACAGGATGCGCCCTGCCGCCGCCAGCGCCGCCAGTACCAGCGTGGGCATAATCTGACGCAGGCCCGGACGCGACGCCTCATAGCCCGCAAAGAACAGCGCGAGCACCAGCGCCACCACAACCAGCATGGCAAGCGCCGCCCGCTCGATGCCCGCCACCAGCGCAGCAGCCATCACCATCGGCACCGCCAACAGCAGCGGAATCTCCATATGTTGCAATGCACGCGACAACGGCAGCCTCCATCAGATAAATGCCCGTACATGGTAGCACGCGCAAAAAAGAAGCCGACCAGTCCCCTGGTCGGCTTCAACAGCTATTTGCTTTCTTCGCCCGAGGCGCAGCGGCACCAAGCTCTATTCGCCCGTCACCTTAGCGGCAATTGCCGCGGCAAAGGGGTCGAACAACAATCCGCCCACAACGACAAACGCCCAGCCACCCGTCACAAGGCGCGCCCAGCGCGAAAAATAAGGCATGCCATTGACCACGCCAAAGCCCGTCTGAAAAGCAATCTCAAACAGTCCGATAAGGCAAAAGAGCAGCGTAGCGCCCACAACGGTTCCGCAGATACGCGCGCCGGGAGTACCTGGCTCAAAGCCAAAAAACTCGACGCACATGCCGACGGTTTTACCAAAGGGCGGCATAAAGCTCACAATTTGCGCAATGGCAATAGCCAGGACAAGCTGTCCCCAAAAGCCCGTGACGCCTTGAAAATCGAGTGCGGCTTTTCCCTCGATAATCGGCAAAAACGAACACATGAGCAGAGGGTTGACGATGCCATTGAGGATCGTCACGACGGTGCTCTTTTTCAACGTCAAGTAAATCAACTCCTAATATTGTGCCAACCGGCATCGAACAAACGGGGGCGTGACACTACGTAAGCGAATCGGGCGAGGGCAGAAGCGGAGACACCAGCGCCGTGGCGCCAAACAGGACGGCGCATCCCAAAAGAAGCGTTTCGTAGCTCTCGCCAATGCAGCAAGAAAGCACCACGGGAATCAAAAACGTCAATCCCAGCGAGACGGTACTCACCACACCTCCGGCGCTTCCCGCAAGGCCATCGCGCACACCGGGAAGCATGTACGGCAGCGACTGGACGACGGGCCCGGCAACGGCGCTCGCGATGCCGATCGCAAACATCAGCCCTACCGAAGACGTGGAGATAAAGGCTTCCCCAGCCCACATGAGCACGCCTCCGGCGACCGCCGACAAAGCCATAAATGCACGGTAGTCCTTAAACTGTGCGCGCATATAGGGGCCGACCACGCTCCCGACAATCGATCCGAGGGTTACAAACGAAGCCAGGACTCCAGCGGTTTGCGGCTCGATCGAAACCTCGAGCGCCGACACCAAATAGCCGGAGTACGCCGTAGCCGACGCGAGGGCGACTCCAAGCAGCACCGCCACAAGCCAAATCATCGGCATCTTGGCCACTGCTCCAAAAGCGCCCGCCGACGGCACGGAGTCACCGGCGCCGCCATCGCTTGCTGTACGCACGGCGTCCGCCGACGGCGCGACAAGCAGCCACAGCAGCCCAAATACCGCAAACAAGACAGCGGCGAGCACGTATGCCTGACCAGCCGCCGCAAAGAGAGGGGACGTCGCAAGCGAGCAGGCGATGCCGGCGGAGCCCGCCGCATAAAACCACCCCATGGCGCGGTCGGTGTCATCGCCAAAAGCAGGCCCCAACACCTTCAGCGCAATGGCGTTGATGACGCAGGGCGCCGCACCCAGCAGCACGCTCGCCGCAAACAGCGTTGCAAACGAGGAACACGCGACGCGCGCGACCGCCGCGACCGCAGAAACCGCCGATGCGAAAAGCACGAGCGCCTTCACGCCGCGGCGATCAGCACAAACACCTGCCGGCATGCCAAACACCACGGCAGGAATAAACGGGGCAAACAGGACGGCCGAAAACTCGGCAGATGTCAGTCCCAGGCCCGACACAACCATGTGCGCCAAGCCCGACACCTGATACTGTGCGTAGTTGGCGGCAAACACGATGCCGCACACCACAAACAGCAACGCGTACTTCTCGACCGTCCCTTTGCTCACGTCAATCACCCTATCTACGCCTCGTCCTTGCGATAGACAATGCGCCCATCGAATATGGTCGTCTCGACTTCCAGCTCGCGAAGCGCCATCGGGTCCATCTCAAATGGATTACCCGACAGGATAACGATATCGGCCAGCTTGCCGGCGGCAAGACTGCCCAGACGGCGCTCGAAACCCTCGACATAGGCGGAGCCGAGCGTATGCGCCTGGAGCGTCTCGCCAAGCGTCAGCGCGTTCTCGCGGAAATAACCTTCCGCCGGATGCCCATCGAACTCGCTGCGCGTCACCGCGGCATATACGGTGTCGATGGGATCGATCGACATGACCGCAGGCCAGTCGGTACCAAGGCCCAGATGGATTCCGCCGTCGGCCTCCTCCCGGTAGCGCCACATATGGCTCATGCGCTCCTCGCCGAGCGAGCCCTCGTACACGCCCTGCCCAAGGCCTCCAATGGGATGCTGCGGCTGAATCGCGGCGTTGATGCCCAGGCGCTTCATACGCGCAATGTCCTCGAACTGCAGGTTGTCGGTGTGCTCGATGGCAAAACGCGTCCCCTTGTTGCCGCACGCCTCCTCGGCGCGCTCGACGGCATCGATGATCATCGTGGCCGAGGCATCTCCAATGGCATGGATGCGGACGTCAAAGCCGTTCTTGTTGGCCTCGAGCACCATGCGGTCGAGCGTCTCTTGGTTGCACGCCGGCTCGCCGCGGAAGCCCTTGCCCATGGGAGCGTTGAGATACGGCTCGTGCATGTACGCCGTATAGGCCTCGGGGCAGCCGTCCAGGATGTACTTAAGGCCCGCCATGCGCACGCGCTCACCATGATGGCGCGCCCTCAGAGCCTGCGACTCCGCCACGGGAGCATCGAGCGCAGGGTAAAAGCTAATGCGCAGCGTGCTGAGGTCCTCGTTTGCCAGTCGGTCGTAAATGTCGTACACGCCGGGCGTAGTCACGCCCAAGGGGTACATATCGCCGATCGAAGTGATGCCGAGCTTGTTGAACTTGCACATCGACTTGAGCAGCGAAGCATCGAGGTCCGGCTTGTTGAGCACCACATCGAGCAGAATGTTCGTTGCCTGGGGCTCGGACAGAAAACCGTTGGGCTCGCCGTTGTCAAAGTGGCGGATGAGGCCGCCCTCGGGCGTCGGGGTGTTGCGGTCGATGCCGACCGCCTTAAGCGCGGCGGTATTGCACCAAACCACGTGCATCGAAAAGTCCGAAAGCACAATCGGGCGATCGATGTCGAGCGCGTCGAGGCTACGGCAGTCGGGGTCGGTCGGGTCCTCCCATGCGGGCGAATACCAGCCCTGGCCGTAGATCCACGGGTTGTCGGGGTGCTCGGCGGCAAACTTCGCCACGGCATCGACGCAGGCCTGCTCGCTCGGCAGGAACATCAAATCGCAGCAGAAGTCCTCGTCTTTTTGGATGGAGCCGAGCGCAAAGTGCATGTGCGAATCGTTGAATCCGGGCATGACCAGCTTGCTGCCCGCATCGATTACCTCGGTATCGGGACCGACAAACGGCTGCACCTTGTCGGGTGCGCCCACGGCGACGATCTCGTTGCCGCGAACCGCGACGCATCCCGCATGGGGCTCAAGCTCCTCGGCCGTAAACAGCGCCGTCGTCTTAATGACGATGTCGGCAGGAACCACCGTCTCCATGACTACTCGCCATCCTTAGCAGCGGCAGCCTGCATAGCCTTGCGGCCGAGCTCGGGCAGGAAGAAGACCGGCACCACGGAAAGCAGGAAACAGAGGCTCTCGAGGCCCATGTTCATGGTGTAGTCGGCGCCGGCGACAGCGGAGATGCCGATGGGCAGGAAGTAGCTCATGAGCAGGGAGATGGTGCCGACGATGCCGCCAGCGGAACCGGCGTACGTGTCGCCGATCTCGGGGAGCAGAACCGGCATGGACTGCATGATCGGGCCGTTGATGGCGGTGAAGAAGCCGTTGATGACCAGGATCGCCCACAGCAGGAAGCCGACGGGGGTGTACCACGTCACGAACATCGAGACAGCGCCGATGAGCGTGGTGACGATGAGGAAGCCCTTGAACTTGCCGAGCTTGTCGCAAAAAGCAGGACCCACGATGCAGCCGAAGAAGCTGCCGACGGTGACGATGGCGGCCATGGGGCCGGCGGTGGCGGCATCGATGCCCTTGCCGAGCTGGAGCGCCTGGGGCAGGAAGCCGGCATAGGCAGTGGTGGAGGCGAGGCCAAAGCCAACGCCGATGGAGATCAGCCACACGCCGGGGCTCTTGATGGCGACCTTAAGGTAGTCGAGCACGGGCTCGGGCTCGGGAAGCGGCTGGCCCTCGGGCACGTCGCGGTCGAGCACGATCCAGAGGACCCAGGAGATGGTCATGACGACAGCGGCAACCATGTAGGAGTTAAAAACGCTACCGAACATGCCGGCGCAGATCTGGGCGACGACGATGGCGACGCACGAAGCGGCGTAGAACAGGCCCATGGCAAAGCCGGTCTGCTCGCGGAACCACGTGCCGAGCACCTTGATGAGGTTGGCGTTGAGCGCCGAGATGCCCATGCCGATCAGGAACATCGACGCCATCTGCATCGTGAACGAATCGAGCGTAAAGCAGCGGAGGAAGCCGCCGGCAACCGAAATTGCAGTGCAGACCGTAACGACCTTCTTGGAACCGATGCGGTCGCCGAGGGCGCCCAGCGGAATCGAGAAGAAGACAGCGGTAAGCATGGGGACGAGGAACAGCATCGAGAAGCCGACGGTATCGATGTTGAGCATCGGCATGACCTCGACGGCGAGCGCCGAGACCTGATACTGCATGTAGTTAGCCATAAAGCACAGCAAGCAAACGACCGAAACGATCGCCC
>CAKUEZ010000109.1 GCA_934646965.1 uncultured Collinsella sp.
TCTATCGCTATGTTCAGAGCCTGAAGCGCCAGAAGAACACGACCGATGACAAGATCCTGTCGCTGATCGAATGCAACAACGAAGAGGTCAAGCAGGAGAACTCCAACAAGAACCCGACCGTCAATTCCGTTCAGCGTGACTACATGGCCGGCGAGATCTCCAAGGACCTGACCCAGCGCGTGCTGCTGCCCCAGGAGATTGTGGATGCCCACAATGAGGGCCTGATCCACTTCCATGATTCGGACTACTTTGCCCAGCACATGCATAACTGCGACTTGGTGAACCTGGAGGATATGCTCCAGAACGGTACCGTTATCTCGGGCACGCTGATTGAGAAGCCGCACAGCTTCTCGACTGCCTGCAACATCGCGACGCAGATCATCGCCCAGGTCGCTTCCTCCCAGTACGGCGGTCAGTCGATTTCGCTGACCCATCTTGCCCCGTTCGTCGAGGTGAGCCGTCAGAAGATCCGTGGCGAGGTTGCCCGCGAGCTCGAGGAGCTCGGCGTTTCCGCATCTCCCGAGAAGGTTCGCGAGGTTGTCGAGGATCGCCTGCGCGATGAGATTCGTCGCGGCGTCCAGACGATTCAGTATCAGGTTGTGACCCTTATGACCACCAACGGCCAGGCGCCGTTCGTGACGGTCTTTATGTATCTCAACGAGGCCCGTACGCCCCAGGAGAAGCACGACCTTGCCATGATCGTGGAGGAGACGCTTCGCCAGCGCTATGAGGGCGTTAAGAACGAGGCCGGCGTGTGGATCACCCCGGCGTTCCCCAAGCTTATCTATGTGCTCGAGGACGATAACGTTTACGAGGATTCCCCGTACTTCTATCTGACTCAGCTGGCTGCCAAGTGCACCGCCAAGCGCATGGTGCCCGACTACATCTCTGAGAAGAAGATGCGCGAGCTCAAGCTGTCGAAGGGCGAGACCGCGGGCAACGGCGATTGCTACACCTGCATGGGCTGCCGCAGCTTCCTGACGCCCGACCGTTCCGGTAACGGCTTCAACAACGTTGCCAACGCGCTGAACTACGACCCGAGCAAGCCCAAGTACTACGGCCGCTTTAACCAGGGCGTCGTGACTATCAACCTGCCCGACGTCGCGTTGAGCTCGCATCAGGACATGGACAAGTTCTGGAAGATCTTCGACGAGCGCCTTGAGCTGTGCCACCGCGCCCTGCTGTGCCGTCACGACCGTCTGATGGGTACGCTTTCGGACGCCGCGCCGATTCTTTGGCAGTATGGCGCCCTGGCGCGCCTGAAGAAGGGCGAGACGATCGACAAGCTGCTCGTGGGCGGCTACTCCACCATCAGCCTCGGCTATGCCGGCCTGTATGAGTGCGTCAAGTACATGACGGGCCACAGCCACACCGAGAAGGAGGGCACGCCGTTTGCCATGGCCGTCATGCAGCGCATGAACGACAAGTGCGCGGAGTGGAAGGCCGAAAGCGATATCGACTTCTCGCTGTACGGTACTCCGCTGGAGTCGACGACGTACAAGTTCGCCAAGTGTCTGCAGCGTCGCTTTGGCATCATCCCGGGCGTAACGGATAAGGGCTACATCACCAACAGCTACCATGTCCACGTATCCGAGGAGATTGACGCCTTCGACAAGCTCAAGTTCGAGGGCATGTTCCAGCAGCTTTCGCCGGGCGGTGCCATCTCCTACGTCGAGGTTCCCAACATGCAGGACAACCTCAAGGCCGTCATTCGCGTGATGCAGTACATCTACGACAACATCATGTACGCCGAGCTCAACACCAAGAGCGACTACTGCCAGGTGTGCGGCTACGATGGCGAGATCAGGATTGTCGAGGACGACGGCAAACTGGTGTGGGAGTGCCCCAACTGTGGCAACCGTGACCAGGAGAAGATGAATGTCGCCCGTCGTACGTGTGGCTACATCGGTACCCAGTTCTGGAACCAGGGCCGAACCGAGGAGATCCGCGACCGCGTGCTGCATCTCTAATAACCATCCCAGGCTGCCCTGTAGCGAGGCCCCGGACCTTTACTCGCTATTTCGGACAGTCCTGGCTCACGACGGAGGCGCCACTGGCGCCTCCTGTTCGTGCGGAACTCATATCGAGCAAAGGTCCGGGGCCTCGCTACGGGGCAGCCAAGTTGACATAGCTGAGATGCAGCACACGGTCTGCTCACTCCTCGAAGTTCTTAGCGGAAATGAGTTGAGCTGCAGCAACGATTTGCTTGCAACGACGGTTGAGCTGCAACAAAGTTTTTATTGGACCTCGAACCCTATGCTCGATGTTCGCTTCGTTCATTGAGTTACCCTTTGCTTGAGGCCGGGACATATCGTCCCGCCCGCAGTTTCGCAGGCCGCAGGCCGAGAATGTTTGAGGACGGGATGATATGTCCCGGCCTCCCAGGAGAGTCACTTATGAACTACGCGAACATTAAGTATTTCGACATTGCTGATGGGGAAGGCGTTCGTACTTCTCTGTTTGTGAGTGGGTGCCGTCGTGGGTGCAAGAACTGCTTTAACTCTGTCGCGTGGGACTTTGCTGCGGGCGAGCCGTTTGACCGCACCGTCGAGGACAAGATTATCGAGAGTCTTGACCATCCCTTTATTGATGGCCTGACGATTCTGGGTGGCGAGCCTATGGAGCCCGAGAATCAGGCGGGGCTCGTTGACTTTGTCGAGCGTGTTCGCGCTGCTTATCCTGCGGGGTCGGGGAAGACCATTTGGTGCTTTACTGGCGATGTGCTCGAGGAGCTTATGCCGGGTGGTCGTCACCATACCGAGGTGACGGACCGTCTCCTTGCCTGCCTTGATATGTTGGTGGACGGTCCGTTTGTTCAGGATCTGTACGATATCACGCTGCGCTTTAGGGGCTCGAGCAATCAGCGTGTGATCGATATGAACGCAACGCGTGCCCGTGCCGAGCGCGAGGGCGTTGCACTTTGTGATGCGGTTGAGCTTTGGCGGGATGATCCGGTCTATTCGACCCATACTATGTAGCTTGTGGCCGATGCCAAAGGGCGTGGTACTATAGCGCGAACGCGAAATCGGAAAAGTGAGGCCCAGATGGTCGATCAGGAAAAAGTCGAGGCCGCCATCAAGCTGTTGCTTGAGGGCATAGGCGAGGACCCAACTCGTGAGGGCCTGCTGGAGACGCCGGCGCGCGTTGCCCGTATGTATGGTGAGATCGCCGGCGGTATGGACCAGAGCGCCGAGGAGCACCTGTCCAAAACCTTTGCCGTCGCTTCGAACGATTTGGTTATCGAGCGCGATATCACGTTTTACTCGCTGTGTGAGCATCATCTGCTGCCGTTTTATGGCAAAGCCGCGATTGGTTATATCCCCAACGGTCGCGTGGCTGGGCTTTCCAAGCTCGCCCGCACGGTTGAGGTCTATGCCCGCCGCCTGCAATTACAGGAGCAACTGTGTGCGCAGGTTGCCGATGCCCTCATGGAGTATCTTGCTCCCCAGGGGGCAATCGTGCTGATGGAGGCCGAGCATATGTGCATGACGATGCGCGGCGTGCAAAAGCCCGGCACCAAGACCGTGACGCTTGCCCGTCGCGGTGTCTTTGAGACCGACCCGGCGCTCGAGGAGCGGTTCTTTAGGATGCTGGGCCGGTAACATGAGAGTCGTCAACGACTTTGTATCGAATACCGATGATGGAACGCCTCGTCGCGGCTTTATGGCTTCGGGTCTGGCCCCCTTTGGCGCTATGCCTCGCATTGACTATATCGTCGATAACGGGCTGTTCCGACGTCATTTGGGCAATATTGCGCGCTTGGAATCTGGACGCATCTTCTGCCGCCACGGTATCGACCATCTACTTGATGTTGCTCGCATTATGTGGATCAAGAATCTCGAGGAACAGCTCGAATTTGACCGCGAGGTCATCTATGCCACGGCACTTCTTCACGATATCGGCAAAGATGAACAGTACGAATCGGGTATATCCCATGATGTTGCAAGCGAGCGCGTCGCCGATGCAATTCTCGATGGCATGCCCGACGATGTGGCGTTTGCATCCGCCGATGCCGCTGCCATTAAGACGGCTATTCTGGGCCATCGGAAGCTGCGCGTGAACAGCCAGCCGCTTGAGCGTCTGCTCTATGCAGCCGACAAGGCCTCGCGTGCCTGCTGTGCATGCCCCGCGCGCAATGCCTGCAACTGGAGCGATGATAAAAAGAACCTGTCGATTCGCGTGTAGTCGGTATGCGCGGTCGGGGTTCTAAACAAAGGAGACGATCGCGATGAGTAATAAAAAACTGCCCGAGAATGCAACCAAGACTGAGGGTGCCGAGCTTGCCCGGCGTGGTAGGGGCGAAATTTCCACCGCGACGGCAGTGCCCCATGTGAGCTATGACGACCTGCGCCATGCCGATCGTATTGTCATCGATGGCCTTGAAGTCTTTGCCAATCACGGCGTGTATCCCGAGGAGAACGCTCTGGGCCAGAAGTTCATCGTGTCCCTGGTGCTCTATGCCGACTTGCGCGCGGCGGGGGAGCACGACAATCTGGACGCCTCGATTGATTACGGCTCGGTGTGCCACGATGTCGATGGCTACCTGCGCGAGCATACGTTTAAGCTCATCGAGGCGGCAGCCGAGGGAACGGCCCAGATGCTGCTGCGCCGCTACCCCTCGCTGCTTGGCGTGCGCATCAAGCTCGATAAGCCATGGGCGCCTGTTGGCCTGCCCTTGGCAAGCTGCGGCGTCGAGATCGAGCGCGTGCGCTAGTCGACGCTAGATATCGTCGGCGGGCGGTTGATTGAGTCGCTGCGATAATGCTCTGTTGTTGGGGCAATATGTGTCGAGCAAGGCATGAAAGCGCTGATTGTGGCTCGGTTCGAGCAGGTGGACAAGCTCGTGGGCGACGACCATGTCGAGGCACCCGATGGGGTAGGCGGCAAGTTCGCGCGCGATGCGAATGGCCCCGGTTTTGGGCGTGCATGAGCCCCAGCGTGTCTTCATACTGCGCACGGAGACACGGGAAACGGTGACGCCCATTGCGATCTCGTATGCGTGCACCATGTCGCGCAGCGCTGCAGTGACCTCGGCCGCATAGAGCTGGTCGATGCGAACTTGGAGTTCTTCGGGCGTTAAGTTGTCGAGGATTGCATGCTGCTTGGCCTGTGGACGTTTGTCCGCCTCGTCGACACTCGTAAAACTTGCGAAGGTTGCCTGCTTGGGCCGCGGTGCGGGCGATTCAAAGTTGTGGTCGAGTGCATCCTGAACAGTGATGGGCTCGCCCCAAAGCGCAATGATGGACGAGGGGCTGAGCGGCTCTCGCGCCGTCGCCTGACGTTGCTCACGTTGGGCAAGTCGGCTGATAATCCAGGCGCTGTTGCGCTTCACAAACGCTTCGATACGCTCGCGGCTGGCGCCGAGCGGTGCGCTGGCGTGGACCTCACCGCTCGATGTGACACGTAGGTTGAAGTTCTTGACGCGCTTTTTGGTAACGACGACGGGGATGGGCGTCGCATCCGGTCGGGATACGGAAATCGTAAACTGCTGCGTCAAAAGCGGTCCTTTAGATTGGGGACGGGCCAGCATGTCGACAGTTCGGCATGCCGGCCCGCTCAAGGGATGTGAAATTAATAACGCTCAAAGAAGGCAAGCGCGTTGTCGCTGCAGAGCTTTTGCATCACGGTCTTGCCAAAGTGCTTGGAGAGCATGTTCTGGAACTCGGGCATCTTGCTGGCATCGGAGAGGAAGGCGGGTACTGCGGCGCCGTCCCAGTCACCGCCGAGCGCAATGACGTCCTCGCCGCCCAGGTCGAGCCAGTGCTCGATATGTGCCGCCAGCTGGTCGAAGGTGACGTCTGCGGCGGTCTTGTCGGTTGCGTTGCTGGAAAGGAACTCGCTGCAATAGTTGAGGCCGACGATACCGCCCATGTCGCGAATGGTGCGGAACTGGTCGTCGGTGAGGTTGCGCTTGACGCCGCAAACCGCACGGGAGTTGGAGTGGCTGGCGACGAAGGGACGCGTGGCGTGGGCGACAACCTCGTCAAAGCACTCATCGTTGAGGTGGGAGACGTCGAGTACCATGCCGGCGTGCTCCATCTGCGTGAGCGCCTCGATGCCGGCGGCGGTGAGGCCGGCGTGGGTGTCGTGCCCACTCGCGAGCGGCCCCTGGGCGTTCCAGCTGAGCGACGACATAAGTACGCCCAGGCTCTTGAGTACCTCGATCAGCGCGGGGTCCTCGGCAAAGAACGTGGCGTTTTCGATGGTATGGATGCAGGCGACCTTACCGTCTTTGAGCGCGGGGCGAATGTCCGCGGCGCTGCGCACATTGACCATGCGGTCGTGGTTGAGCATAGCCTGGCCGCTCATGTGTGCCATGATCTGTGCCTGGAAACGCGCGGCGTGAGCGGCAGGAATCTCATCGGGGACAAACGTGGCGAAGCACTGTGCCCACGGCGTGCTGCCGATCTTTGCGAGTGAGATGGCGCAGGCGTTGCCCTCGATGAGGTCGAAATCCTGCGGATGCGTCTCGTCGCCGGGGAAATAGCCGTCGGTGCCCGCGGCAAAGCGCAGGTCAAGATCGAGCGTGGCCCAGCCGATGCGGTCGGCGGTGTCGCAGTGAAGGTCAAATACGGGATATGCCATGGTTCCTCCGGTTGCAGCGTTTCTTTGCAAACTGTCTTCAAATTGTATGACTAG
>CAKUEZ010000110.1 GCA_934646965.1 uncultured Collinsella sp.
ACAACACACGAGAGTGGATTATCGGACGCACAACACACGAGAGTGGATTATCGGACGCACAACACACGAGAGTGGATAATCTCCCACTTTTGGCCAAGATGCAGGCCAAAAGTGGGAGATTATCCACTCTCGATGGAGTCCCTCGTTTCTTGGGGGATTGCTTTGGCTGGAGCGTGCCGATTACTTGAGCGTGATGCAGGAGGCGAGGATGTTGGCATAGTCTTCCGCCGGCATGCCAAAGGCGTCGTCTGCCTCGAGCTTATATGAGCCTTCTACCGGATGGGCCGATCCACCGGAAAGCCAAACCGAGTAACCTTCCGACGTTTTGCCTAGATCTCTAAAGAATACAGGTCCGAAACCACCCAAGCTGTTATCGTGCACGATAATGGAAAAGTCTGCGGAGCAGTCATCTTTATCCGCACCGGTCCTATGAACTCTGAACCACTTGGCAAATGAGCCGGATGCCTGGCTTTCGGTGACCTCGTAATCATCAATAGGGAACCAGTCGGGGAGGACCATAGTGAAGTAGTCCGTATCAATGGTCCTTGCCTGCCTTGCTTCTTCCGCCTGGCGTTTGGCTTCTTCCTCGGCCTGCTTGGCGGCTACGGCGTCATCGCGGCGCTTGGTTGCGGTCTGTACCAGCGCGGCGGCATCGAAAGAAAAGCCCGCTTTCTTGGCGTCCGCGTCTTCCTCAGCGTATTTCTTGGCGGCGGCAATCTCGTCGTCGGTCACCTCGGTTGCCTCGATCGGAGCGAGCGAAACGTTGCCGGCATCGATGCTCTTTTTACCCTCTGCCTTCTTGCTAACCTTGACGTCGATCTTTTCGCCCGGCACGGCGTAGATGGTGCCGTCGGCTGCGATGGGCGAGGCTGCGACCTCGGCCTTATAGCTGCCGCGACGGAGCTCGACGCCAGCTCCCGTGCTGTCGACATAGCGAACGACGTCGACCTTCTTGCCGCGCGCCTCCTTGCCGGTGATGTGCAGCGGCAGCCTGCTCGCGCCGGCCGATGTGTCCCACCCCTCAGCCGAGACCGTAAACCGCACGGCGTGCTTTGCGGCGAGGGCCTCTTGCTCGGCAGCCTCGCGCGCCTGCTCGGGAGCATAGATACCAAAGTAATAACCGGCTCCGCCACCCGCGGCGAGCAACGCCACCACGACGGCAGCGATGATCAACGGCTTCTTGGAACGTTTGGGACTGGACGCGACCGTCTCGGCCGCCATATCGACTTGGTGCGACCCTGTGGATACCGCAGCGTCAATAGGCAAAGAGCTCACCCCTCCCGTTTGCGCCTGATTCTCGGGCAAGACGGATGCGCCGCATACGGCGCAGAACTGGGCTCCGTCCTCGATTTTCAACCCACAGTTTCGGCAGAACATCCAGGCTCCCCCCTCGTTCGACGCCCGTTCAAGACGGGCATGCTTGAGCGCCCACCGCATGGCGGAGCGCAATCTCTTCTAAGCACATGCTAGGAGCGAACTGCCAAACGTTGTTGCGCAACATTGCCGGGTAAAGCCTCAGCATCCAGCCATCCCCAACTAAGTTGCGGTGAAATAGGGACTGTTTGACGGCTTAACAGGCTTAAACAGTCCGTATTTCACCGCAACTTATTGGTGGGGATGAAATTAGCGCTTGCGGGGGACGAGTTTGGTGCGGCGCAGGTGGATCATCTCGGCAGCAATGGAGATGGCAATCTCCTCGGGGTCCTCGGCCTCGATGGCAACGCCGATCGGCAGGTGCAGCTCGTCGATCTGATCCTGCGTAAAGCCCTCCTGCTCCAGGCGGGCGCGCACAAAGGCCGTCTTGCGGCGCGAGCCCAGACAGCCCAGGTAAGCAGGCTGGGCGCGCATCGCCTGAATCACCACGTCGATATCGGACTTGTGGCCCGCCGTGGCCACGACCACCAGGTCGCGCGGGCCGATGGGGCACCGCTCGCCCAGGTTCTTGTAGTCGACCAAACGACGATCGTAGACGCCGGGCACCCATTCGGGCGTCAGCGTGCCGGGGCGGTCGTCGCAGGCTACGACGGCAAAGCCCGCCGCCGTCAGCACGCGCGCCGTCGCGGCACCCACGTGCCCACAGCCAAAGATATAGGTCAGGCCCTCGGGGCAGAGCGTCTCGATGTGCGCCGCAGGGATCTCGGAGGCCGCGTTGGTGTAGGTGACCTTACTCCCCTCCTCCACCAGCGAAAGCTCGGGGCAGCCGACAATGGTATGGCGAGATGCCTCGCCATGGTACTCGGCCACATCACCCTCGAGCGCGCTCGTGACAAACGGCTCAAAGTCGATGACAAAGTCACCGATGCGTCGATACGCCAAGACGTCGGCAATCTCCTGGAACAAGGACGCCTGCGATGCATTCAAGTGCAGATAGCACAGGCAGATGGCTCCGCCGCAGATCATGCCGGTATCGGAGTTCTCGCCGCCCATGGTGTAGCGGACCAGGCGCGACTGCCCCGCGCTCAGGAGCCCGCGCGCCTCATCCAGCGCAAAGAGCTCGATCTTGCCGCCGCCGATGGTGCCCGCCTGGCTGCCATCGGCAAAGACGGCCATCCAGGCGCCCACGCCACGCGGCGACGACCCTGCCGTGCCGGCCACGACCACGAGCTCGCACGTCTTGCTAGCCTTCAGAGCGTCAAGCGCTGCATTCACCACATCGAGCTTTTCCATTGCCGCCTTCTATCCTCTAAAAACATCGGTGAGCATAGCGAGTGCCTCGAGCACGCCGCCGCCGACCGACGTCGCCTTGTCCGAAATATAGTTGATATAGCTGGTGTCGCCGCGCGGATCGACGTCGGCGCATTTAAAGCCCTCGGTCACCTGCACGCCGTTCGCCAAAAGCCCGCGCAGGCAGCCATCGATCTGCGTGCACATGGGCGTATCGCCCGCGTAGCCAATCACGTCTCCGGCGCTCACGATGTCGCCAATCGCGCGGTCGGATCGGAACACGCCGGCGGCGGGGCTGTGGATAACACGCTCTTTGCCATAGCCGGCGATAATGCCCGGCACGCCCGTGTTGGGCCGGGGCGAACCCTGGGTAATAACACGGCCGAGGAAATGCCCACGCATGGTCTCGACCACGGCGTCGCAATCGACCGGCGCGGTAAAGCCCGGACCCACGGCAATGACGGCAGGTGCCATGTCGCGCGTGGTGCCTAGGTTGCGCTTGGCGAGAATCGCGTCGACCACGGCGGCCGGCTTCAACTCGTCGAGCATCTTGGCCTGGGGATCCACTACGACGGCGACATCCCCCGCCTGGGTAATCTCGAGCGCCTCGGCGGGCGTCTGCGCCAAGCGGGCGCGAATGCCCTCGACCTCGACCTCGCCCAGGCGAATGGCCTCGCAAAAACTGATTGTGCGTCGGATGCACGTGGGAACCGCGATATCGGCCATAACAACCGACACGCCGGCGCGCACCAAGCGAGCGGCGACGCCCGTGGCGATATCGCCGGCGCCGCGAACATAAACGAGCATTCCCGGGGCACCTCCCTGTGCTACGGTTTGAGCAGAGCAAAAGCGGTTCGACCGCTACTCTGATGATTATTTATTATCACAGTATTTTACGGCGGTGAACAGATGGAAACGATGAGCGGAAACCTTGCCTCCGCGCTCAAGATCGAGCCGGGCATTACCGCGATTATCGGCAGTGGCGGCAAGTCGACCTTGCTGAGGGCGCTGGGTCTCGAGCTCATGCGCGCCGGCGGCCGTGTGCTCCTCTGCACCACCACGCATATGTTTCCCGTCGCCGGCGTGCCATGGGACGGGTCGAGCCGTCGCCTGGACGCCGCACCTTGGAAGCCAGGGACCCTGCATGTTCCCGGCTGCACCTGCGAGGCATGCGCGGGACTTGTCCGCGGAAGCATCTGCCAGGCGGGTGTTTTGGACCCGGAGACAGGCAAGCTCTCCGCCCCCGCTGAGCCGCTCGACCAGCTGGCGCAGCGCTTTGACTATGTGTTGGCCGAGGCAGATGGCAGCAAGCGACTCCCGCTCAAGGCCCACGCCGCCTGGGAGCCGGTGATTCCCTCCGGCACGGCAAACGTTGTCTGGGTCGTCGGCGCCTCGGGGCTGGGCAAGCCCGTCGCCGAGGTTGTCCACCGCCCCGAGATCTTCTGCGAGCGCTGCGGCTGCGAGCCCACCGACACCGCCACCCCAGAGCGCGTCGCCATGGCGCTCAATGCCGAGGTGCAGGCGCTGGGACTCGGCACCGCACGCGTCATGCTCAACCAAGTCGACACGCTTACCGACCCAACGACGGCAGATCGCTTCGAGGCCGCCCTCGGCCGCCCCATCGTCGCCACCAGCCTCAAATAGCCGGCGCTGCCCCAGCAGGCCTATAACTTGCGGTGGAATAGTTCCTGAAACGGCCTATTTGGCGGCTAACAGGAACTATTTCACCGCAACTGCGGAGGGGATCCGGTACCCTTCCTGCTAGCGGGGGACGTAGCGGCCGGGCTGGGCTCCGGTGGGCTCGCCGTCGACGGCGGCCAGCACACCGTTGACGAAAACGGCCTTGGCACGACCATGCGCCTCAAAGCCCTCGAGCGGCGTGTAGTCCACGGCCTGATGCTGCGTCGCCGCGCTAATGGTCCAGCGCGCCTTGGGATCCCACACGCACACGTCGGCATCGGCGCCCTCGGCAAGACAGCCCTTGCGCGGATACATGCCAAACACGCGCGCCGGGTTCTCGCTCATTAGGTGGCAGAGGTCCTCGGGGCCCAGCTGTCCCTCAAAGCTCGTGGCGATCGCGACGGGGCGATGCTCCACACCGGGCCCGCCGTTGGGGATCGCGCGAAAATCGTCGCGTCCGCGGTCCTTTTGCCCGTGCAGGTTAAAGCTGCAGTGGTCGGTCGCGATGGCATCGATCTCGCCGGCCACAAGCGCCTCGCGCAGTGCCGCACGGTCGCCCGCATGGCGCAGCGGCGGGCTCATCACATACTTGGCGCCCGCAAAACCGTCCTCGCCCTGCTCCAGGTAGCAGGTATCGTCGAGCATCAGATACTGAGGACAGGTCTCGACATAGATGTTCTTCTGCCCGCGCGCCTTGGCAGCACGGATGGCCTCGAGCCCCAGCTTGGTCGAAAGGTGCACCACGTTGACCGGCGCATCGCCGGCCAAATGCGCCAGATACAGCAGGCGGCTCACAGCCTCGGCCTCGCACACATCCGGACGGCTGAGCGCATGGCCCTCGGGCCCATGAATCCCCTGCTCGTACACGCGCTTCTGCAGCTCATTCACCAGCGTGCCGTTCTCGCAATGCACGCACAGCATGCCGCCCACACGCTTGAGCTCCTCGAGCACCTCGAGCGTCTCGGCATCGTCCAGGCGCAGATGGTCGTAGGCAAAGTAGGTCTTGAACGACGACACGCCCGCCTCGCGCATGGCCAAAAGGTCGGCGCGGTTGCGGTCGTTCCACTCGGCAAGCGCCATATGGAAGGCATAGTTGGCCGTGCAGGTTCCGTCGGCGCGGTGATGCCACTCGGCAAGGGCGTCGGGCATGGTCACGCCGCGATCTGCCGTCGCGTAGTCGACGATCGTCGTGGTGCCGCCGCAGGTAGCCGCACGCGTGCCGGTCTCAAAGCTATCGGCCGTCCAGTCCATGCCAGTCCAGCACTGCATGTGCGTGTGGCCGTCGATAAAGCCGGGAAACACCCAGCAGCCCGTGGCGTCCTGGACGGTATCGCCCTCGCCCGGCTCGATCGTCGCGGCAATCCGCACGATCTTATCGCCATCCATGGCAAGGTCGGCGTGACGAAGCCCCTGGGGCGTCACAAGCGCGCCGTTTTTGATGATGATCATAATTGCTCCTTATTGATTGATGCAGTTGGCCACGCGATCAAAATACGAGCAGGCGGCGATATGCTCCGTTATGCGGCGCTGCCCCTTGGCGGTATCGACATCCCACAGCTCGTAGGCGCGTGCCTCGACCAACGCAATGTCGGTGCGGCCCCTGAGAATCGAGCCTCCGCCGTCTTTGCCTTCGAGAAGCATGAGCGCATCGAACAGCTGCGCCGGGAAGAGCACCGGGCTCGAAGGTTCACCATTGCACGCAAGACGCACCGGATGCTTGCGACCGCGCTCGTCAAATGCACGAACCATAGCCTCAAAAGAATCCGAGCTCACGAGCGGCTGGTCGCCCGGCAAAAAGAGACAACCTTTCCAGTTACGCTCGGCTCCCCAGGAAAGACCCGCGCGAACGCTCTCGCTCCTGAGCGCACCATCGTGCAGCACGCACGGGCAATGCTCGTCCTCGCAAATCTGGGCGACCTCGGGCCAACGCGTCGAAACCACCACGTCAAAGCCTCTGGGAACCGAATCGATGGTCCGGGCTATCAGCGGCTTGCCATAGATATCGGCGAGCATCTTGTTGGAGCCAAACCGCTTGCCCTCGCCCGAGGCCATAATCACGCAACCGAGTTTCATCTGTGCAACCCTCCCCTGACTGCGTTGGACATCATAGTTGCTATACCCACCATACCAAGCTCGTACTCCGCCGGAACATGCCCGCACCAGTTTTTACCGGCAAGCGCTCCCGGCGCGCACCCCTGCAGGCACTCCATAGCACAAAGGAGGGCACCCCGCGACGCAGGGCACCCTCCTCAATGGTGCAGATATGCCTACTCAGCGTCGCCG
>CAKUEZ010000111.1 GCA_934646965.1 uncultured Collinsella sp.
ACCACCGTTGCCCCCGAGGGCCTCACCTGCCCGTACGTGAGCGGCGTGCCCTTCATGACCGGCATGAACCGCGTCGCTGCCGAGAAGGCCGTCCTCGACGTCATGGCTCAGTAGGCGCTGCCTGTATGAGTGAGCAGAACGCCAACCCGGTCGAGCTCTTTGGCATGCGCGTCGCCCATGTGGGCATCAACGCCACCGATCCGGCCGACGCTCTGGAGATCGCGGAGCTGTTCTCGACGATGATGGGCCTGCCCGTTGTCGAGACCCCGGTTTCGTACTTTAACGATTCGCTGATCGAGGTCATGAAGCAGAACGGCCGTGGTACCAAGGGCCACATCGGCTTTGCCGTCAACGATATCGACGCAGCCGAGAAGTGGTTTGCCGAGCGCGGGCTCGAGGTCAACGAGGAGTCGCGTGCGCTGCTGCCCGACGGTGGCACCAAGCTCGTGTACTTTAAGCGCGAGTTCGCCGGCTTCGCCGTGCATCTGTGCCGCGAGTAGCGCACAAGCTGCCATAGCTAACGAAAAATGGGGTAAGGCCGCGTGGCCTTACCCCATTTATTATGGCGAGAGGGTGCCTGGCGGGCTGCCATAAAACGAAGGTGAATGGTTTTCCCGAGAAGTGAACGAGTGAAATCGGACCCCCGAAACATCGACACTTTTATGCTGCAGTTTCCTGCGGTTTCGTCAGGTTTTTCCTGCAGTTTTAGCGCCAAAAAGTGTGGATGCTTCGGGGGTCCAAAATAGGTCGTTCACTTCTCGGGAAAACCATTCACCTTCGTTTTGCGAGAGGCGCCCCCTATCGCGGCAGGCGTATCGTAAAGCGGCTGCCGACGCCTTCAACCGAGGTCACGCCGATGACGCCGCCGTGGCTGTCGACGATCCACTTGGCAATGGCAAGTCCCAGGCCCGAACCCTGCGCGCCGGCATCACGTGCGTTGTCGGCGCGGTAGAACCGTTCGAACGCGTGGGCTGCGGACTCCTGGTTCATGCCGATACCCTCGTCCTCAACACTTATGTCGATCGAGCCCGCTCCCGCATCCGGTGTTGCGCCAAACGTGATAGTCGAACCCGCGTCCGAATACTTGGCGGCATTTTGTACGATCACGCGCAGCGCCTGCTTCACGAGCGCGACATCGACCGACGCGTCGCAGCGCGGGTCGCTGGCAAGCGAGACATCGTACGCCAGGCGGTACGCATGCCCAGAATCAATCATCTGCGACTCCTCGCACACCTCGTCGATCAGCGCAGCCAGGTTGGTATCCGCGCGCCGCAGTACGGTGCGGCCGGCATCTCCGCGCGCCAAAAACAGCAGCTGCTCCACAAGTTCTTGCATGTGCTCGCTTTCAGCCTTGAGCGAGGCGATGGATTCCGCCAGTACGTCCGGGTCGTCTTTGCCCCAGCGGTCGAGCATGTTCACGTAGCCCTGGATCACCGCGATAGGCGTGCGCAGCTCATGGCTTGCGTCGTTGACAAAGCGCATCTGCTGGAGTTTGGCCTCTTGCATTTGGCGCAGCAGGCGGTTGAGCGCGACCTCGATGCTCGCCAGGTCGGCGTCGCCGGTGGTGACGCTCGGCGAGTCGACGCTTGCACGCTCGATGGCCTGCTCGAGCGTTTCCATCTTGCCGCCGGCGAGCTGCATGCGGCCGAGCTCGTCCACACGCAGGGCCAGGTCGTTGAGCGGTGCCATGGTGCGGCGCACGCGGCGGGCGCCGCCGAGCATGTCGAGCACGCTGATGACCTGCCAGCCTGCAACGACAAGGTAGAGAGGCCACAGCGCCATGAGGTCCTGCGCAAGAGGGAAGGTCTTAGTGGTGCGCGCAAGCTCGACGGTATAGGTAAACGTGGTCAAGTCCCAGCCGCGCGCGGGTGCCAACGACATGGCGCGAACGGTGCCGCCGGGAATCCAGCCTGCGGTAAACGTGCCGTCGGGCAGCGTCTGGTTGTAGCCAAACACGAGAATCGCCGCCGCAACAACCAGCAGCAACAGATCCAGCCAAATGTAGCTCACCAAGCGGCGCCACATGTAGCTCCAGTTGATGGCGCGGGCGATGGAGGTGACGCGCCTGGTCTCGGCGTTACGCGCGGCAGACATAGCCCACCCCGCGCACGGTCTGGATGATGCGGGCGCTGCCGGCGTCCTCGATTTTGGCGCGCAGATGCGCGATGTGCACGTCGACGTTGTTGGTGTCGCCCACGTATTCGTAGCCCAATGCCTCGTGCGCAATGCGCTCACGCGTGAGCACGGTGCCGGCGTGTGCCATAAGCAGGGCGAGGACGTCGAACTCGCGGGCGGTCAGCACGATGGGCGATCCGCTGACTGTGGCCTCGCGGCGGTCGGGATCGAGCGCGACTGAGCCCACGGTGAGCGCGGCGGGGGAGGGTGCGGCGGCCGGAGCCGAGCCGCCAGCCGGGGGCATCGCGGTGGCAGCCGCAGCCGCGCCGCCTGCCGCGCAGGTGCCGGTCCCAACGCCACCCGCACCCGAAGCCGCCCGCACGGCCTCCGCGCGCTTCAGCGCCACGCGGATTCGTGCGAACAGCTCCTCAATGGCAAACGGCTTGGTCAGGTAATCGTCGGCACCGGCGTCGAGCCCGGCTACCTTGTCCATCACGGCGTCGCGCGCGGTGACCATAATCACTGGCACATCCTTGTGCTTGCGGACGCGCCGCAGCACTTCCATGCCGTTGAGCTGCGGCAACAGCACATCGAGCAGAATCAGATCGTAGTCGCGCTCCAGCGCCAGGTCCACGGCGGTGCGGCCGTCGGCGGCGTGCTCCACCTGGTAGCCCTCGTGCTCCAGCTCGAGCGTCACAAAGCGGGCGATTTTCTCCTCGTCCTCTACGATCAGAATTCGTGCCATACGTGCCCCCGTCTGCGATTACTTGTCGTCGTTCAGATTTTGCTTGATATCGTCCGCGGCATCGGCGGCGTGATCCATCAGGGTGTTGATGCTGCCGGGCACGTCGCCGTCGCTATCGATGCGGTAGCGCATGCCAAAGAACAGGCCAAGCAACATCAGCCAAATCGTGGCGCCCCAGGCAAACAGCGCGATGATGGGGATCAGGATGGGGATGTTGAGGATGATGACGTCGCGGCGCGTGGCGACAAACTTGGTCTCCAGGCTCAGGCGGAAGAGCTTTTTGAGGTACTCCCACACGCTGTCCATCTTTTTGGAAAAGTCGGTCTTTTCGCTCGACTTCTCGTAGGCGGCCTGCGCGGCGACCATCTCGGCCGAGGGCTCGTCGACCGGCTCGGACTCGGTGGCGGCGTGCGCCGACGTGGCTTGCGTCTTGCCCTGCGACTCGAGCCAAATGATGGCGTCCAGAACGTTGCCGTCGGTGGCGTCGAGCGCGGCCTTGGCATCGGTGTAGCTCACGTTGCACTTGGTGCGGATGGTTTCAACTTTTTCGAGGTCGTCCATGACCTGTCCTTTCGTTCGATGGGCGCGGCGCCGGGCGATCTGCCCGGGCGCGAGCGTTGCGTTCGGCGGCCTGCGTTGCGCGGCGCCGCCCCGCCCTTGGTCGAACTCTATAGTGCAGGTTATAGATTAAGCGATTCTTGAGCCAAGATTAATGTTGGATGAGTTTTTGGGTGGGGCGGAAGGCAAGCGCGCGGGGCGCCCGGAGCTCAGGCGTAAATTTGTGTCCGCACGGCGAGATATACTTTTAACCATGTTGATGGGCGTGACAGGGCAAAGTTGCCCGCCGCCCGCGAAATCAGATGGGCCGCCGTGCCGCATGGCGCAAACGAGCGGGGTCCCAACGCAAACAGGAGGTCATACGTGCATATCTACGCTATGAGTGACATTCATGGATGCTTGGACGCCTTTAAGGCATCGCTTTCCACCATCGACCTCGATGCCGAGGATTTCAAGCTGGTTCTACTTGGCGATTACTGCGACCGAGGTCCCGATTCGCTCGGGGTCTTTGAGCTCGTCATGGACCTGCAAAAGCGCTACGGCAATCGTGTCGTGGCGCTGCGCGGCAACCACGAGGAGATGTTTCTCGAGTACATTGACGAGGTGAAAGATCCCAATTTTACGCAGGCATGGATACTTGCTGACAGCAATCTGGCAACGGCCAAGAGCTTCCTAGATGCCGAGGCATTCAAGCACGTCAAGCACCTTTTGAGGCTCAGGAAGTTCGAGGAGGCTTACGCCTATACGGTTGAGCGTATGAAGGCCGAGCACGCGGACGTCATCGCGTGGGTCCGCAAGCTCCCCTACTTTTACGAGAGCCCCTTCGGCCAGGTCTTTGTGCATGCCGGCATTGACGAGGAAGCTGGGAGCTACTGGAAGATGGGAACGCCTACCGAGTCGTTTACCATGATGCCGCCCGATTACGTGGGACGCAAGCTCTATCTGGACGTTATCGCCGGGCACATCAACACCGAGGCGGTCTCGGGCATTGCAGGCTACCGCGGTATCTGGCACGACGGTGCCAGCCATTTCTACATCGACGGGAACGTCATGGAGCACGGCGAGGTCGCCGTGCTGAGCTACGACTCGGAGACAGGGAAGTACGGCGGGCAAGGGCTGGAGTAGGCTGCGGGCGTTGAGAAGCCAGGGATGCTGTCGTTGCGGCGAAACAATGGCTTACTGGGCGTTCTCGCTCGCTAGCTTGCCCGTTAGTGCTTTTTCGATCCAATCCATCATGGGTGCGGAGTGAGGCGGGATTCCTCCCATAGACTTGTCCTGATTAATATTAACGACCCTCAGCACACGGCAATACGTTCCGCGCACCTTTTCCCACCCCAAGCGAAGATGCCTCTTATTTAAATCTCCTTTATCGTATCGGCTGAGGTATGGATAAAGGCTATGACATTCGTGCCGATCGTTGCTCAAGGCATGAGCGACATCAAGGAATGCAAGTAGGGAGATAAGCACATGCCACTGCTGGTTTAAAACCCGCTTACCTTTTTCGTCGACAATAAAGGGGTCAAAGGCATTGATTTTTGCAACTATGCTTTTATCGAAGCGAAAGTGGTACTGTTTTTGATTGTCGGTGAGGCACCTGAGCGCAAGATAAAAGGCTGCGTTTTCTGGGTGTTTTTTCATTGCTTTAATTGTCGGTTTGAGTTTTTTTGCCCGTCTGATTTTGCTCCATTCAGTTTCGCACCAATCGTCCCACGTGTCTCCTCTGAGGGCGGATTCCATTGCATCGAGTTCGCTGTTGCCAAACTGATTTAGGGCGACTATAGCGTTGCCCAGCGTCTCTGCATCGTCAGTGCTATCAGGACTTTTAGAAACACTCCCACGGGGATTATTGCACCATCCAATGAAGTCCTTGACGTCTATTGGGTTGCTATGTGGCTTTTCGATCGGGGATGCACTGTTGCGTGCGCTGCCGACACGGTTGAAAAAGTCCTGGATGTCGTTCAAACTGGCGAGCTTGTCTTCGTCCATAACTGGATTCCTTTCTCATCAGGAAACATGTCTCATTATAGGCATGCCTGCGGTCGTAGCGGCTAGGAACGCTAGCACTAGTGAGGGTTCCAGAGAAGGTGAAAGACGGGCTCTCGGAACAGCCAAGAATCAAGGTCTAATACTTTTCCCGAGAAGTGAACGAGCGAAATCGGATCCCCGAAGCATCGACACTTTGAGGGTACCGTTTCCTGCGGCTTCAATGCTGGAATCTAGCGATTTTGTCGTCGAAAAATGCGGATGCTTCAGGGGTCCAAAAACAGGCGTTCACTTCGCGGGAAAAGTATTAGACCTCGATAGCGGGGGATGGGGTGCCGGTGCAAAACGGCGTCAAGGGTTGGTCGAGCAGGCGGTTTCTCAATTGATGTCCGCACGACATGTGACACTTAACCTGTCGCCATGCTCCGTCGCGGTGACGTGAATTCAAGCAACGACCCTCTAAGGAGTTCGATACCGATGAGTGACAACGCAAAGCATCTTGTAAAGAAGGGTGTAAAGGACGCGGGGCCGTGTCTCACGCTGTCCCTGGCCGGCGCGGCGGTCGCGCTGCTGGCGGTTCTGGGGCCGTTCGATGTGCTTCGAAGCGCAAGCTCGTTGCACGTCATCATTGCCCTCGCCGGCGCCATGGCGACCGGCGGCGTGCTCGATCTGATCTTTTGGGTATTCGACCCGTTTGGATGGAAGAACGAAGAGTAAGCCCTAAAGGATGGAGGGGCCGGAACGGCTGGTTTAGTGATCGTGCAGAATGTGGGCTAGCGACTTACAGGGAAGTGGTAATCCGATGGCAGTCTACGTAACGGGCGACATCCACGGCGGGCTTGACATGCAAAAACTCCGCGGCTGGGAGCTTGGGGATGGCCTGACGAGCGATGACTATCTCATCATTGCCGGCGACTTTGGCTTTCCGTGGGATTTCTCCGCCGAGGAATGTGCCGATATCGCCTGGCTCGAGTCGCGGCCCTACACGGTGCTGTTCGTCGACGGCAACCACGAGCGCTTCGACCATTGGGCAGAGCGCCCCATGGAGTTGTGGCACGGTGGGCTGACGCAGCGCTTGTCGGACACCTCGCCCATTCGGCGCCTGACGCGCGGCGAGGTCTTTGAACTCGATGGCTCAACGATCTTTACCATGGGCGGCGCCACGAGCGTTGACAAGGAATACCGCATTCCGTATTCCAGCTGGTGGCC
>CAKUEZ010000112.1 GCA_934646965.1 uncultured Collinsella sp.
GTTGACTGGATTTGAACCAGCGACCCCTGCGTCCCGAACGCAGTGCTCTACCAAACTGAGCCACAACCCGTTAGCTCAACTATAGTAACAAAGATTTCCGTCGTGTGCTAGAGAAATTTTTACTTCTTTGGCACTTCGATGCGAACCGTGTCTGAGATAAGCTCCGTCGCGCAGGCCCACCAGCCATTTTGCTGCGCGACTGCCGCAAGATTGGCAGCCGTGGCAGCAGTGTCGCAAAGAGCAAACGAGCAGGCACCCGACCCGCACACGTTTACGGCAACGGTACCGTCCTGCGCGCGCAACCAATCGAGCACCGTTTTGATCTGTGGCTCCATCTGTGCGGAGATGATGCCCAAATTGTTGTGGATGAGCGCGTATGCCGTCTCGACGTCACCGGCGCGCAAGGCCGAGGCAATCGCGCCGGGCTTGTCTGCCGGTACCGGGGTCTCATCAAAACGTCGATAGGCTTCAATTGTTGAAACGCTTGCCTCGCGCGGCTTGACCAGTACGACGGGCATCGCGGGCAGCGCGGGATACTCAGTCGCCAGTACGTCTCCCCCGCCCACGTAGAACGCAGGGCTCGCGTGCAAAAAGAAGGGAACATCGGCGCCAATGCCGCGGGCGATCTCGTCGAGTGCGGAATCGGCGCGGTCGACGCCCCAAAGCTCCGCCAAGGCGACAATGACCGCCGCGGCGTCCGTCGAGGGACCGCCCAGGCCGGCACACAGCGGGATGTGCTTCTCAATCGTCACGCAAACGTTGGCCTCGCGACCATAGTGCTCAGCCATAGCGGCAGCAGCACGATACGCCGTATTCTTTTGCATGGGAAAATCGGATGCCGGAACCGTCTGTACGGTCAGCTCCTGTGCCGGGGCGACCGTCACGGTATCGGCAAGACCGACGGCTGCCATCAGGGAATCGACCTTGTGGTAGCCGCGGTCGTCACGCTCGGTATGAACCCCCAGGTAGAGGTTAATCTTTGCCGGCGCGGAAAGAGTCAGGGACCAATCGGTCACCGTTAGTGCTCCTCGAGCTGATTGCCGAGCGGGGTAAAGATGTGCTCGCCGCTCTCGGGGTCGAACAGCTCGACCTGGCCGGTGAGGACATCGATATACTGGTAAGACTGACGCGACTTGCGGCCACGGCGCTCGTCAACCTCGACGATAAAGACAGCGGGGTGAACGCTCTTGATGGTGCCCATGCGCTCGACGACGCGGGTGCGGCCCATGTTGGCCTTCACCTTAACGCGATCGCCCACCATATCGGTCAGCTTCTCGTGGATGTCGTCGACGTGATTGACTTCCATCTCTTCCATGAACAGGGCCTCCAGAAGGTGCAATTCAAAAAGGGGATAATACCCCTAAGATAGACAAAACTCTAATACTATAGCACCCTACTACAGCCATGCGCAAGTAGCTAATTTGGGACGGGGCTTTTTAGCTACTTCTACGTCGGACAGCTATCCCCGTTCCAGAAAACATGCGCAAGTAGCTAAAAGAGCCCCGTCCCAAATTAGCTACTTACAGATTGTCCGTGTCTAAGACGATGGTGAATGGGCCGTCATTGACGAGGTCGACCTTCATGTCGGCGCCAAAGATGCCGTGCGCCACGTGTTCAACGTCTTGGCGCACCAGCGTCAGGAAGTACTCGTAAAGCTCGTTGGCCACATCGGGCGCGCCGGCATCCGTAAAGGACGGACGGCGACCATGACGGCAGTCGGCAAAGAGTGTGAACTGCGACACCACGAGCACTTCGCCATCGACATCGGCAAGCGCCAGGTTGGTCTTTCCGTTCTCGTCCTCGTTAATGCGCAGGCCACGAAGCTTGCCCCACAGCTTATCGGCCTCGGCGCGCGTGTCGCCGTGGCCTACGCCCAGCAACACCAAGTAGCCGCGTCCAATACGACCCACGCACTCGCCGTCGACCGTCACGCCGGCGTTGAGCACGCGCTGCACTACCGCGCGCACGGCCTACTCCTCGCCGGTCAGCTTGGCGGACAGATGCTCGAGCGCATGGAAGCGATGGCTGATGGCG
This sequence comes from uncultured Collinsella sp., assembly GCA_934646965.1. Classification (GTDB taxonomy): domain Bacteria; phylum Actinomycetota; class Coriobacteriia; order Coriobacteriales; family Coriobacteriaceae; genus Collinsella. Next base: position 2,035 of record CAKUEZ010000112.1, read on the forward strand.
TTCTTCTCGTCCGCCGTCAGCTCGGCCATGGTCTTGCCCGGCGTGTCGACCGGCAGGAACAGCGGGTCGTAGCCAAAGCCGTGATCGCCGCGCCCCTCGTGCGCGATGACACCTTCGCAGGCGCCCTCGCCATAGGTGACCAGGCCGCCCGTATCGATAAGCGCAACGACGCTCATAAAGCGCGCGGTGCGGTCCTCATCGGCCACGCCCTCCAGGTTCACGAGCAGCTTGGCGTTGTTGGCGGCATCGTCGCCGTGCACGCCCGCGTAACGTGCGCTATATACGCCGGGCTCGCCGTTTAGGGCATCGACGACCAAACCAGAATCATCAGCGATAGCCATAAGGCCCGTCTCCTCGACCGCTGCCTGGGCCTTAATGATGGCGTTCTCCAAAAACGTCGTACCGTTTTCCTCAGGGTCCTCAAAATCGCCCAGCTGACCCAGCGCCACAAAGCGCACTTCGGGCATAACTTTGCCCAAAATAGCCTCGATCTCGGTGAGTTTGTGAGCGTTGCCCGTGGCCACGACAATGGTCGCCGCCGGGTCGAGGGTGTCGATATCGATCTTCTCAAGTGCCATGACTGGCCTCCTTGTCTCTATAGCAAAACCACCCAAGGGAAATTGGCCTCGAGCCCTTTCCCCTCTTTGGCGGCAGAAACCTTACCGTTCGGCATTTCCGCAGATAAAACCTGCCAAAATAAACCTGTCCCTTTTTGGTAGGTTAGGCGAGGGCTTGGCGCTGGAGCTCGATGAGCTCGGCGATGCCCTTGTCACCCAAGTCGAGCAGGGCGTTGAGGCGCTTGCGGTCGAAAGGCGCCTGCTCACCGGTGCCCTGGAGCTCGATCATCTCACCGTTGTCGGTGGCGACGAGGTTCATGTCGACCTCGGCGTGGCTATCTTCGGAATAATCGAGGTCAAGCAGGGTGTTGCCGTCGACAACGCCCATGGAGATAGCAGCGACCTGACCCGTGAGCGGAATACGCTCGATCTTGCCGGCCTCGACCCACATGGCAAGCGCGTCGTGCAGCGCCACCCAGGCGCCGGTAATGCTCGCCGTACGTGTGCCGCCGTCGGCCTGGATCACGTCGCAGTCGACGGTGACGGTGTACTCGCCGAGCGCCTTCATGTTGACGACGGTGCGCAGGCTGCGACCGATCAGGCGCTCGATCTCCATGGAGCGGCCCTTGCGGTTGGCATGCTCGCGCTTACAGCGCTTGCCGGTCGACGCCGGCAGCATGGCATACTCCGCCGTTACCCATCCGGCCTTGGCGCCCTTGCGCCAGCCCGGCACGCCCTCTTCGATGGTGGCGGCACACAGCACGCGCGTGTCGCCGAACTCAGCCAGGCACGAACCGTGTGCATGCTTCATAACACCACGGGTGAGCTTGACCGGGCGCAATTCGTTGGCAGCGCGCCCGTTGGAGCGGTTGACCTGCATGTACTCCATAGAACTATCCTTTCGACAAAAGGTGAAAGCAAAGACTCCGAGCCGCGTCTATTTGAGCTCGTCGATATCAATATGTTCGATGCTCTTGAGCGGCTGGCCAAAGATAAAGCTGCCCGCCACCGCAAACTCGGCAATGTTATCGGCCGTCGTCGCAAAGCGATGCTGCGGCTCGGCAGCGTCGCCCGCCAGCTGCTCACGACGCGTGAGGATATCGGTCAGCTCGCGCGTGGTCTCCTCGGCGGAGCTCACCACGCGCACCCCGGAGCCCAGCGCATGGCGGATGGGTCCCACCAGCAGCGGGAAGTGCGTGCAGCCAAGCACCACGGTATCGATACCGTGGTCGCGCAGCGGCTCAACCGTGGCACCCACCAGCGCACGTACGGCCGGCGTATCGAAGATGTCCTCGTTCTCGAGCCACTGCTCCTGCAGATGTGCACCCGAGGCGAGCTCGTGCTCGACGACCTCGACAAAACTCGAAGCCGGGCATCCATACACGTCCACGCCGGCATCCAAATCCTGAATGGCACGCGTGTAAGCACCCGAGCGAATGGTGAGGTTGGTGGCGAGCACGCCCACGCGGCGCGTGCGAGTGCTGTTAATCGCCGCACGTGCGCCCGGCGCGATGACACCGATCACGGGAACGTCGAGCACCTGCTGAGCCAGACGCAAGGCCGCTGCAGTCGCCGTGTTGCAAGCGATGACCATGATCTTGACGTCATGCTTCGACAGCCAGCGGCCCGCCTGCAGCGCAAATGAGCGCACCTCGTCCTCGGTGCGGGTGCCATAAGGGCAGCGTTTGGTGTCGCCGAAGTAGTAGACGGACTCGTGCGGCAGCGCCGTCGCGATGGCGCGTGCAACCGTCAGGCCGCCCAGACCCGAGTCGAATACGCCAATGGGCCGCGTGTCCCCGGCTAGATTCTCGATATCGGACATTACCTCACCAGATTCTCTCTCGAAAAGATATGGCTCAGAACGATGGGGCCGCGCTACGAACGAGCCGCGACGAGCAGCTCTGCCGTTGCCACCCAGCCGTCGACAATCTTGCCGCGGGTGACGTAAGCGTTGTCGCAAGCGTCCAGGAACTCGGGGGCGCCGGCGCTGGTCAGGCCGTTCTCGACCAGGCAGAACGTGCCCACGTGGTCGGCCATGTAAAAGTCGGACTCGGAATCGCCAAGCGCCAGCGTCTCCTCGCGCTCGATACCCAAGTGTTCGCAGAAGCGTGCGACCGCCACGCCCTTGTCGAGGCCCGACGGGTTGATGTTGAACGCACGACCGTCCTCGACGCGATCGAGCTCGAGCGTCGTCGGCTTGGACAGATGCGTCAGGTGACCGTTGCAGGCCCAGACCAGACCGCAGCCAACCTCGTCGAGAATGGCCTGCGCCTCGTCATCGGGGATATCGCCGCGCATGCCGACGGTGACCTCGCGGTACTTGTAACCGGTCGACATGTCGTTGTGATACTCGATCTTGTGCGGCCAGCGGGCGAGAATCTTCTCGCACACGCCTGTCTGCTCAATCACCTGGTGCGGTGTGAGACCGCAGGAAGGGTCGTAGGGCATGTCGCCAGTCAGGTACTCCCAGTCGTTGGCCTTGAGGTCGTACATGACCAGGCCGCCCATCTCGCCGATGTAGGAGTTGAGGCCGAGCACGCGCGCGTCCTCGTGGATCATCGTGCGGTTGCGACCCGAGGTGGGAACCACCTGGATGCCGGCGCGAGCAAGCGCCACGACGGCCTCGACGAGCTTGGTCGAAGGATTGCCGTCGTTATCGCGCAGCACGCAGGATCCGGGCGCGAGCATCGTGGCGTCCAGATCGGTAAAGACGTATTTGACCTTGGCCAAGCGCTCGCGCAGCTCGCCCGAAAGCTCGGCAACGGTCGGCAGGGTGTTGTGGGACATGGTCACTCCGTTTACGTAGAAGGGTTTGGACTTAGAAGGCGTGTTTCGACCGAAGCAAGCACGGCTCGAACATTACACACCTATAGCAGTAGACGCTCGCACGCGCCACTCAAATGGAGACAACGCTTAAGCATCGTACTCCGCAAGGACGCGTTTGAGAATCGAGCCGTCGCGCTCGCAGGGCTCGGGCCCGCTCTTGCGCAGCATACGCTCTTCCTCGCCCTTACCGGTCACGATGACTACGGCAGGACGGATGGTTTCGCGCACGGCAGTCTCGATAGCGGCAGCGCGATCAGTCACAATCTGCCAGTTATCATTTCCCTGGGCCTGAACGTTGCGCGCAATCTCGGCGCAGATATCCTCGACATCCTCAGGGCCGGGATCATCCTCGGTAATCACGATTCGATCGGCGTACTTACCAGCGGCGATGCCCATCGTGGTACGACGATCGACGCCCTTGCCGCCCGTAGCGCCGAATACAACCGCCAGCTCGCGCTCGGGATAGTTCTCGCGCAAGTCACGCAGGAGCGTCTCGAGGCTCATGCCGTTATGTGCAAAATCGACGACGCCCAAGATTTTGCCGGATACGGACGGATAAAGCTCCATACGGCCGGGAACGAAGACGCCCTCAAAGCCGTGAACGATGCCCTCTTCGGAAATGTCCAGGGCCTCAGCGCAGGCAATGGCGGCAAGCGCGTTGGACACATTGAACTTGACCGGCGTGGGAATCACAATGTCGCGCGTAAAGCGGGGCGTGCGCACCGTTGCCACCACGCCGCAGTCGCCATTGCGAATCGCCAGCGCAAGCACGTCGGCACGCTCGTCGGTCAGGGAGAACGTCACCGTACGCTCGCAACGAGACGCCGCCTCGAGCACGCGATCGACCTTATCCATGTCGAGGTTGACCACCGCGAAGCGACTTTGCGAGAAGATCTTGAGCTTGCTGGCAAAGTAATCTTCGAGTGTCGGATGCTCAATCGGCGAAATGTGATCCTCGCCGATATTGGTAAAGGCGCCAACTTCAAAGGCGATCTTGCCCGTGCGCTCGTATTTGAGGCCCTGACTCGACGCCTCCATAACCAGCCACGGGGCACCGGCCTCTGCAGCATGCGCAATGCGAGACTGCAGCAGGAAGGATTCGGGGGTCGTCAGCTTGGAAGGGCCCGCCTCGATACCGTCGTCGAACTCAATGCCCGTATTAAGAGCGGGTCGATGACAGCCCGT
>CAKUEZ010000113.1 GCA_934646965.1 uncultured Collinsella sp.
GGCGTCGAGTACACCGACGAGGCCGGCAACGTCATCGAGCCCAAGGTCACCCACATCGACTGGGATCTCGACATGGCCGAAAAGGGCGGCTATCCCGACTTTATGCTCAAGGAGATCCATGAGCAGCCGCGCGTCGTGCGCGATACGCTGGTCGGTCGCATGACGCCGGCCGGCGAGCTCGACATCGATGAGCTGGGCCTTTCGCTCGAGGAGCTCAACGACATCGATCGCGTTTATGTAATCGCCTGCGGCACCAGCTATCACGCTGGCCTCATCGCCAAGAATCTTATTGAGGGTTGGGCTCGTATCCCGACCGAGGTCGAGGCGGCGAGCGAGTTCCGCTATCGCAACCCCATCATCACGCCGACGACGCTCGTCGTGGCTGTGTCCCAGTCGGGCGAGACGGCCGACACGCTGGCGGCCATCCGCGATGCACGCATCAAGGGCGCCAAGGTCTTCGGCATCACCAACGTGGTGGGCAGCCCCGTGGCGCGCGAGAGTGACGGCGTCATCTACACCAAGGCCAACAAGGAGATCGCAGTTGCCTCGACCAAGAGCTTCATCGGCCAGGTCGTGAGCCTGACGCTGCTGGCTCTGCTGCTGGCGCAGGTCAAGTATCGCCTGACCACCAAGCAGGCGCGCATGTTGTTCCGCGAGCTTTCCGATACGGCCGAGCAGATCCAGTGGATTCTGGACACGCAGACCGAGGCTGTGCACGAGGCCGCCTTGCTGTGCAAGGACGCACAGTCCGCGCTGTTCGTGGGCCGCGGTATGGGCGCCGCCATTTCCTACGAGGGCGCGCTCAAGCTCAAGGAGGTCAGTTACCTGCATGCCGAGGCATATGCCGCCGGCGAGATGAAGCACGGCCCCATCGCGCTGATCGACTCGGGCTTCCCCGTGATCGCCGTGGCAACCAAGAGCGCCACTTACGATAAGACTGTGTCGAACCTTATGGAGTGCAAGGCGCGCGGCGCCAAGGTCATCGTTGTTGCCACCGAGGGCGACGAGGAGATCAACAAGATTGCCGACTGCATCATCCGCGTGCCGGCCGTCCGTGACGTGTTCAGCCCCATCACGGCAAGCGTTCCGCTGCAGCTGCTCGCCCGCGAGGTTGCTATCCTGCGCGGATGTGACGTCGACCAGCCCCGTAACCTCGCCAAGAGCGTCACGGTCGAATAGCGGATGTTCCGGCGTTTTGCCAAACGCCGGACCTGCCGACGCTGCGCGGGCCGCATTCACGCCAATCTGACGTTCAATTTCGAGGGCGCGACCAGAAGGTCAGCGCCCTCTCATTTCACGTCACCTTGGCGCAAATGCGGCCCGCTCGCTGTTGGTGACTGACAGCGGCCGCTTCGTTGCTGCCGCGCTTTGACGACTAAGGCCCGGCTCCGCAATCAAAGCGGAACCGGGCCTTTCTGCGTTTGCCCAGATAAAACCTGCCAAAATAAACCTGTCCCTTTTTGGCAGGTTAGCGGAGCTTGCTGGTTTCGAAGTACTCGGGGAACTGGTCGAGGACTTCGGTTTGGTTGCGGAACATCATGTGCAGGTGCTTGCTCACCAAAAAGCTCGCCTCGATGGGATCACGACCGGCGATGGCGCGGCGGATTTGCTTGTGCTCGTTCACGATGTCCTGATTGTCGAGAACCTGCGTGGCGGCGCGCAGCCAGCGGAAGCGCTCCAGGTCGGCGTTGGTCGCCTCGAGCCACGACCACACGGTGCTGCGACATGCGATGCTAAAAATCATGTGATGCATGAGGTTGTCGCTCAAAAAGAAGCCGATGCGATCTTCTTCGGCCATGGCCTTTTCCTGCAACGCGATGGCTCGGTCGAGTTGCTCAATGCCCGCCGACGTGGCGCGGGCGCAGCACTCCACAATCACCTGCTTTTCCAAGTGCTCGCGAATGTAGCAAGCACTCTCGGCAAGGGTGAGGTTGATGGGGGAGACATAGGTGCCGCTCTGGGGCACGGTACGCACCAAGCCCTCCTGTGCCAGGCGCACCAAGGCCTCGCGCACGGGCGTGCGCCCCATGTCCAAGTCGTCGCAAAGTTGCTTGACGCCTAGCTTTTCGCCTGGCTTATAGTCCAGGTAGACGATCTTGCGTCGAATGGTGTGATAGGACTGGTCCTGTAGGCTTGTTTCCTGCTCGCCGACGTGCATCGAATCTTCCATAGCGCCTCGCAACCGTTCTTTCACACTCATATGTCAGTTGTTTATTATGCCGCGAATCAGCCCTCCGTGGGGGTAATTCAATTACCCGATGGGAACTTTTGCAGCGCTGTGCCCCGCTCGTTGCCGTATCATAAGCCGTCGCGAACACGAAACCGAAAGAAGGAATCCCCTATGCAATTGGCTGATGCCGCACGCGAGCGCTGGAAAGGCGTCCTGTTCTGTCTGATTGTAGCCATTCCCGCAACATTGCTCGGCAAACAGATTGAGGTGGTCGGCGGGCCGGTATTTGCCATCCTCATCGGCATGGTTCTGGCGCTTGCCTTCCCCAAGGATCGTCGCGAACCGCTCGCTGTCGGCGTCACCTATACATCCAAAAAGATCCTGCAGTATGCGGTTATCCTGCTTGGCTTTGGCATGAACCTCGCACAGATTCTGTCCAAGGGCGCCCAGTCGCTGCCGATTATCGTGGCGACGATCTCGACCTCGCTTGTCATCGCTTTTGTGCTCTGCCGCGTCATGAAGGTTCCGAGCAAGATTGCGACGCTCGTGGGCGTAGGTTCGTCGATTTGCGGCGGTTCCGCCATTGCCGCGACCGCGCCCGTCATCGATGCCGACGATCGCGAAATCGCCCAGGCCATCTCGGTCATCTTCCTGTTTAACGTTATCGCGGCGCTCGTGTTTCCGACGCTCGGCGGCATGCTCGGCCTGACCAACGAGGGCTTTGGCCTGTTTGCCGGTACCGCCATCAACGACACCTCGTCCGTAACGGCTGCGGCGAGCGCTTGGGACAGCATGCATCCCGGCGCCAATGTGCTTGAGAGCGCCACGGTGGTTAAGCTCACCAGGACGCTGGCAATCATTCCCATCACGCTGGCGCTTGCTTGCTGGCAGATGCGTCTGGCGCGCAAGGCCGGCGGCGACGCCAAAAACACTTTCTCGTTTAAGCGCGCGTTCCCCATGTTCGTGCTGTTCTTTGTGCTGGCGAGCGTGGTCACCACGGTGTTTCAGCTCCCCGTGTCCATCACGGCGCCCATCAAGGAGCTGTCGAAGTTCTTTATCGTGATGGCCATGGCGGCTATTGGCTTTAATACCGATATCGTCGAGCTGGTCAAAAAGGGCGGCAAGCCCATTGCGCTGGGCTTTTGCTGCTGGATTGGCATTGCGTGTATGAGCTTGGGGATGCAGCACGTGCTGGGAATCTGGTAGGCAAGGCAGGCGATTTGCATGCCGCACGCCGGTGGCCGCGCGCCGACGGTGGAGCGATAGGAGCTCTTGCGGGTATGGCTTGTCCGCAGGTTTGTAGGTCCCGAAGAGCTCTTATCGCCCCGCCAGGATGGCGATGCGGGGCAACTCATATACTCGCAGGACAGTGCCTTCTGCCCTATAGTGTTTGGTGAGCAATATCGTTCAATTTTGAAACACATGGCAGAACGGGCGCAAGGCGGCGTGCCGCGTCCGCGGATATGGGGCAAAACATGGATAGCGATGCCAAGTTGAACATCTTGACCGAGGCCCTGGCTGCTGCCGGGGCCTCAGCGTTAGCAATCAATGGGCACGGGGACATCGCGATCTCGACCATGGATGACGCCCAGCTCGAGCAGGACGTTGCGGCATTTGTCGCCGAGCGACTGGGGCGCGTGGGCGACGGCGCGCGCTTGGTGATGGGGCATGCGGGGGCGCGCTTGAGTCTCACCGTGCGTCCGGTCGCCAGGGAATACGGCGAGCTCTGGGTCGTCGTGGTCCGTGAGGTGCGCGGTGTGGCGGCACATGCGGGCATCGAGTGGCTTAACGTCGACGAAGTCGAGGCGCGCTACGAGTCGAGTGCATATGGCATTGTCGAGGGTGCTGCTGTGGTCGCCGACCCTGTCCGCGAAAGCTATGCGCGCGGCGTCCCTCTTATGCTGGAGGGCGAGCTGGGCGCCGGCCAGTCCGAGATTGCAAAACGCCTCTATCTGGATGGGCCTTTCGCTGACGGGCCCTTTGTGTCCGTGGCTCTCGACGAGCTCACGGACCGCGGCTGGCGCCATTTGCTCAAGAGCTCGGAATCGCCGTTGTTTCAAACGGGGCTGACGCTTTGTATTGGCGGCTGGCACGCCGTTGAGCCTCAACGCTTGCGCGAGCTTGTGTCCACGATGACCGACACGGCGCTGGCCGCGCGCTGCCATGTGGTGCTGACGGCAAACGATATGCCGGGCGGCGGCGAAAGCGATCAAGCTGCTTTTGTGACCGAGCGTTTGGCGTGTGCCGTAAGTGTTGCGCCGGCACTCACCGAGCAAGGCAGCGTGTCGGAAAAGGTTGCGTGCTACCTGGAGTATTTGGCAGATATGTTTGAGACGGCGGTACCTGCCTTGTCGTCCGCGGCGGCCAAAACGCTCGATGCCTACCGATGGCCTCGCAACTATCTACAGCTGCGCGAGGTTTCGGAACGACTTTATATATTAGTGGGGTCGGGCACGGCGGAGCGGACGGTGGCGGAGGAGGTGCTCGCCCAGGAGGACGTTATCAAGACCGCGACCTTTGGTGCCCCGACGCTCGATAGCGATCTGTATATCCTACGTCCGCTGGCCGATACCGAGCGCGATATCGCACGGCTGGTCGTAGGCCACCTTCACGGCAACAGGACCCGCGCTGCCGAAGTGCTGGGCATAAGCCGTACGACCCTGTGGCGCCTGCTGAAGGACGACGGCCGTTAAGCGAGGTGTCCGTGACCGCGTGCGGTACGTGTGCTACAGTCCAAAGCAGCATTGTTTCGATTCTGTTACGGCGTGCGGGGGCGTATGGCTGAGACTTCAAAAACAAATCGGGCTCGAAAGCCCGCAGCGCCGGTCAACCGTCGCACGACGTCTCGGACGTGGGGAAAAAGCGCTTCGGGGTTTGATGGCTCGTTCAGGCGAACGAAATACGGCTATCCTTCGGCAAGCGCTCGCTTGGCCATGCAGGCCGAATCGTCGCTGTGGGGCCGTAAGCGCGTGGTGGGGTCAAAGCTCAAGCACGATGGAACGCTCGGCTACATCAGCCGTGGCGCTGCCCGCCGCAGTGGACTCAATCCGGCCGGGTGGCATCGCTATGCGCCCATTGCAATGATCATCGCGGTCATTGTGATTGCGCTCGCGGCGCTCGGCTACGCCGGCGGTGGGGCCAACTTGGGTGCGATGTTCAAGTCGCCCGAGCTCACCCGTGCGGGCACAGAAGTTGTCGAGGGCGCTCAGGCCCAGACGGGCATAGCGCCTCAGCGGGGCATTGTCGCGGCGGCCGCCACCATCGCCGACGCTCAAAAGGATGACGACGAGCAGACCGGCGATGCCGATGCGAATCAGACGAGCGAGACAACGACAACTCAAGCCTCAAGATAAGGGTAGCTAATTCGATGTCAGTCACCAACAGCGAGCGGGCCGCATTTGCTCCAAGGTGACGTGAAATGAGAGGGCGCTGACCTTCTGGTCGCGCCCTCGAAATTGAACATCAGATTGGCGTGAATGCGGCCCGCGCGGCGTCAACGGGTCCGCCGTTCGTTAGAACGGCGGAACACAACTACTTTACGTAGACAACGTTGTCGCGGCGGGATTTTGCTTCGGGTAGCGTACCCTCGGCATAGCCCAAGATGCAGTGGCCTACGCCGCGCAGGCTGCCATCGGCGGGCAGGCCCCAGCTGGCCAGCAACTCCAAGCCCTCGGGCGAGTCAAAGACCTCGTGTGCGCGATGGATCCAGCACGAATCGACACCCAGCGCGTAGGCCGCATTGAGCAGGTTACCCATGGCGAGCGAGCCATCTTCCAGATGCGTGGGTACGCTGCGGTCGACCAACACCACAACCACGGTCTTGGCTCCGTAGAACGGATCGCCCTCGCTACCCATAACTTGGGCGTTGAGCTGCGAGAGGCGCTCGACGGTCGCCGGGTCGGTAACGGCGACAAAGGTCACCGGCTGGCGCCCCATGCCGCTTGGTGCGTACTGACCGGCTTCGATGATTCGTGCGAGTTTTTCTGCCTCGACAGGGCGATCGCTGTATTTGCGGCAGCTGCGACGATGGATGAGCGCCTCGATGGTCTCCATGGGTCCTCCTTGCTTTGGATTTAGGATGCCCCGCTTGTACCCGCTGCGCCAAAACCGTAATCGCGCCGGGATTGCGGAATAACACTCTTTGCCAATCGGAAAAGTTGGTTTGCATAAAACAGAAGCCAGAATGTGATAAACCAATGGGGTGATTAAACGTTTTATCCCGTCTACCCTGCGGTTTTTTACCACTTGCCTAAATGATGCACGCATAAGCTCTGATAAAGGTTTTACTAAAGGAGTGCCAACGTTTATCAACGCGCCATGGTGGCGCCGGGCCAGGAGGTAACATCATGTTCCAGGCTGGAGATGTCGTCGAGA
>CAKUEZ010000114.1 GCA_934646965.1 uncultured Collinsella sp.
GTCCAGCAGCTGCCAGAAGTCAATCTTCGAGCCGTCCGGCATCGTGTGCTCGGGGACGGGCGGCTCCTTGTCGGGGAGGCGCGTGGCGCTCTTCCTGAGCGCAACGACCTCGGGGGAGAACTCGCGCAGGACGCGCTCCTCGTAATCCCAGATTCCGTTGGCCATGAAGACCAGGGACGGGTTATCGCACTCGCACACGCGGTTCTCCCGACGCGATGCCATGTCGTGCAGCTTCTGAGCGAAGTTCTTCTTCCAGTTGCCGTTCACGGCGCCCACGACCTCCTGACACCACAGGTCAATCTGCCCGTCGCCAATCTCGCGGTAAATTCCCTCGTCGGGGTCGTACATAGCGAGCACGCCTTCCGAGGTCGGCTTGTCCACGGTCTCCTTGACGCAGACCATGCGGATGACCTCCTGCGCGAACACCAGCTCGGCGGCCTGCACGGGGTCGATGCTCTTGAGCCTCGGCCAGCGAAAGCCCCTGCCGTAAATCTTGCCCGCCTCCGGATTAGATGGCGGCTCGGACAGGTTGGCCCATGCCACGAGGGCATTCGTCACCTTGACCACGACATCCGAGAGAGCGGACAGGCCATCGCCCGCGCAGTCGCGCAACACATAGCTCACCACATCGCTCAGCGCCTTGTGATAGTTCTCCCCGCCGTACAGGTAGTCAGGGTTGTACGCCTCGCCCTGATTCCCCTCGTCATACGCACGCCCCCTCTTCATCTCATCCTTTGTCTGCGGGTCAGATACTTGAAAAATGGGCGGTAATGAGCTAAAATATTTATAGTTAGACGGAGCGGTTCCCTTTGCTGTGGCGGCGGGGGAGCTGCTCTTTTCTTTATCAGCCATAAGCTCACCTCCCCTCAGTTCTTCGGCTCAACCAGCATGTAATGCTCGGAAATCCACGCCTCGATGTCCTCCCGCTTGTAAAACACCGAGCGATTGAACTTGTAGAATCTCGGACCCATGTCCGTAGCTCGCCACTTGCGCAGCGTCGCCGGGCTGATGCCGAGCATGTCCGACACCTCGGCCGTGTTCAGGAAATTCTTTTGATGAATCTGTTTCTCTTCCATTCGCTACCTCCCACATCCAATCTCGAACGCAAACAAAAAAAGCTCCTGCGGAAACCAAGACGGACGGAAGGCATAAAAGCCTCGTCTATCTCGGTTTCCACAGGAGCTTTGCTCGTCTTTGTTTCACCTGTGACGCTCGGCGACATCGCCTCGCGCTCGGCCCTTATTCCCGATGGCAACCCCGCATCTGAGACGGGACGGGTGCTGGACCTATAATTCTCGTACGTTAATCATACAACAGGAACGACAAGAATGCAAGAGTAACATCTGCGTTTCCGCAGGCCAGATGCCCATCCCGAGCGTTTTCCGCTCATAAACGAATGGAAAAGGCTCGAAAAAGCAGCCCTCCGCACCGCCCGGAAAGTAGCGACTACAACAAGAGGTACACGTGAGGGCTGACCACATGTCTGACCCCATCAAAATGGGCATTTGGTCAGCTCTTGAAAATGAAATCCCCTCTTTTACCAATGGATTTTTTTCGTTCTGACCTCATGACCGGATGACCAGATAAAATCCGACAAACTTTATTTATTTACGCGTATTACGTAGTCCTTTTCAATTTTTATAAATAAGTCCTAAATTATGTGGTCATGTGGTCAGGAATTGCAAAAACCTGCTTCTACCAGGGGATTCAAGCCGACCAGATGGTGGCCACGACATTTTTTTCTTGTGGTCATGTGGTCACATGTGGTCAGGCGAAACGCTCATAAACGAGGGGAACGGGTGATTCTTCTGTCCTAAGCAGGTGCGCATTTCGGACGCTTCGCGTCCTCAATGCAGGCTAGTTACGCCTCGGGCTGCGCCCTCGGCTCGCCTCATCGCATATTGGGTACGCAGAAAAGCATGGAAACCATCCAATACGGTTTCGCATGCCTCATGCGTACCTTCTCGAAGGCAACGGAGGCGCGAAGCGCCGTAGTTGCCGGCCAGACAGAGGGGCATAACCTCCCAAGCCCATGCCGCACCCCTTCTGTACGTCCGCCCACATCCAACTGCCGCCCGCAGGGCGGCCACCCTTGCATCGAGCGGATGCGAGATGCACAAAGGCGCTCGAACGTCCTCAGACCGCCTCAGAGGCGTTTTAAGGTACGAAAAAAGCCCGAGGGGTACACGAGTACCCCAACGGGCTTAAAACGCCTTAGAACGCAAAATACGGCGTTTCGTGGCAACGAAACGGAAAGGGGACGCCGTCAGGCGTCCCCCAACCTATACACAAGCGCAAACTCATTCTTGTAAAAGAAGAGTTCGACGCTTCCTCTTTTGGTGGAGGCGCGGAGAATCGAACTCCGGTCCACGAAAGCCCCCTGATTGGCATCTCCAAGCTCAGTCGCTGGTTTCGTCTCGGACGCTTTGCGCGCAGCGACACGCTCGCGGCGTCCTAACCGGTTCGGTCTTAGCCTGCACCATACCGATTACGTGCGCAGGAGCATTCCCCTAAAATGACGTCGCGCCGGTGTCGGGGAAATCACCGGGTTGACGCGCCGCTATAAACTAAGCAGCGAGAGCCATAGGCTCAAAAGAAGAGTTGTTGTCAATTCAATTTGACGGTACCCCTGTTTAACGAGGCGAGGAGACCTCGGCTTGCTTCCTCTCTCAGAGCTATCGTGTCGAAACCAGTCGCCCCCGAATGTCGGGAAAGTCTGGATGGCATTGGGCACGAGCGCCCAGCACCCGTCGACTTTTCAAGGAACACACGGGGCGAGCCCCGCTTGTGGAGTGTTATCTTACCACGTTCTGAAAGCGGACAGCTGTTCTATGCACGAGCTGTGAAGACCCCAATGTGCGCTGCACTTCGCACTTTTGCTACCGATCGCGTCACGTATATTTTCGCCAAGCAAAATTGATCCGTCGAAAGGACCGTTATGGATACCAAACAGCAACTCGTCAATGCCCTCGCTAGCCTGGGCGCTACTATTACCGAAGCCATGGATGTCATCGAAGGCTTTGTCCCCTGCGGACATCCCGCCCTCACGGTATCGAACGCACTCGTCGCGCTGGACGCCGACGATGATGCAGCTCTCGCCCAGCAGCTTGAGACCGTCGAGGGCTTTATCGACCACGTGAGTGAGAACCGCGGCGTCACCGCACATCACGATGCCTTTGTTGAGCTCGCAGGTCCCAAAGCCGACCTGTTCGCAGCAATCCGCGAGGCAGGAACCCTTATGCAAACCGCAGGCGTCAAGAACACCCAGGTCAACGAGTGGGTCTACCGCAGCCTGGCCGCACTGAACGATTCCGACGAAAAGGCCGCCGAGAAGCTCGCAGAAAGTCCCGCCATCAGGACTGCGCTTTCGTAAATAGCAGACGCGGGCCCCTTGGCGCATCGTCGCCCAAGAGGCCCACAAACAGCCCGCGTCAACGGATAGCCGCGCCGCCGCGTTCGGCCAAGGCGAGAATCGGCATCATCTGGCGCGGGGTCTTTGCTGCAATATCGGCATGTTCAAGCAGCTTGCGATCGTTGGTCACCAAGTAATCGACCTGCGCGCGTTTGCACGCAGCAAGCACCAGGTTGTCCTCGTAATCGCGATGGAGCGCCAAGTATTTGTCGGCCAGCCAAAGGTCCGACGCATCTGCGCCCACGGCCGTGGCGTTTTCGGTCATGTTCCGAACAAACGCCAACGCCGCATCGCCAATCGCGCGGGTAGAAGCCTCGTCGAGCGCTCCCCCGTTGGCAAGAACACTGCGCTTTAATTCGTGTTGGACAACGTACAGCACGTCCTTGGCGATATGCACCGGGAAGAACAGCAGCGCCCCCGTCTCCGTCGCCTGCCCGATAAACGCGCGTGCGGCAAGCGACTCGGCATGGTCGGCGCAAAACGAATCGACCCATACGTTGGCGTCCACCATGATCTTGAGAGATGTCCCGTTCACAGGATCATCCCCTTTTTACGATAGCGCTCGTCCATGGCCTCCGCATAGACCGTTTCCCAATCGCGGTCGTCGGACCCAGACAACGTAACGATACCCAAGTCCGCATAGAGCTGGTCCGCGACCGCCCACGACGCGGCAAACGGGTACCCGGGTGCGATGGCCTGTTGTCGGTCGTCGACGGCCGCGAGCACTTCCTCGCACTGGCCGCCGCCCTGCGCGACCTTAGCCACAACCTTTTTGATGAGCTCGGGCAGTGACCCGCCCGAGAGTCGCAGCGCCTCCTCGGCACGGTTCTTGACCTGGCGATCCACACGAACATTCACCTGTGCCATGCTGCTAACAGCACCCATCTCAACCTCGCCTCCGACAATTGCTAGCCGTGCTAGCACTAGCTTATATCCTTGCTAGCCTATCGTCAAACAAAAGAAGGCCTGTACCCTGGCGGCTGTGGTTGCCGCCAGGGTACAGGCCATAGGCTCAATCGAAAAACGCTACCGCAGATACGCTTTCGCGTTGCCCAGGCTGTACGCGATCGTTGAGCCGTTGTGCAGGAGCGACGACGCCTGCGGGGTAATCGCGCCGGTAATGCCGAGCGCCAAAAGCGCCGAGTTGGTGAGCATCACCCTAGAATACGAACTCGTCAGACGGTCGATGAGCCCCTGGCTCATACGGCGCAGGCGCACAATTGCGGCAAGGTCCGTATCGGCCAGGATGATGTCGGCGACCTCTTTGGCAATGTCGCTGCCGCCGCCCATGGCCAGGCCCACGTCGGCCAAACCCAGCGCCGGCGAGTCGTTGACGCCGTCGCCAACCATGGCAACACGGCGCCCCTCACGCTTGATCTGCTCCACGTAGGCGTACTTGTCCTCGGGCAGCAGCTCGGCCTTAAACTCGTCGACGCCCGCCTCGCGCGCGATGCGCTCTGCCGTGCGCTCGGAGTCGCCCGTGAGCATGACCACGTGCTTTACGCCCAGCGCATGCAAGTCGGCAATAGCCTCGCGCACGCCAGGTTTGAGCGGGTCCTCGATGCCGAGCACGCCCACGACCGTGCCATCGACCGCCAGGTAGAGCGGCGACAGGCCCTGCATCTGGGACTCGATGCGCTCCTTAATGTCGGACTCGAGCTGTGCACCCTCGTCCTCAAACACAAAGTGCGCCGAGCCGATGATCGCTCGGCGCCCCTCAATGGACGAGGCAATGCCGTGCGCCACGATGTACTCGACGGCGGCATGGCGTTCGCGGTGCTCGAGCCCGCGCTCGCCCGCGGCGTTGACGACGGCACGCGCCACCGGATGCGGAAAATGCTCCTCCAGGCAGGCGGAAAGGCGCAGGACCTCGTCCTCGCTCCAGCCATCGGTCGTCAGCACGCAGGCCAGGCGCGGCTGGGCCTCGGTGAGCGTGCCGGTCTTGTCAAAGACGATGGTGTCGGCCTTGGCAAACGACTCAAAGTACTTGGCGCCCTTAACCATGACGCCCATCTTGGCGGCGTCGCTCATGGCGGTCATGACGGCGACCGAACCCGTGAGCTTGAGCGCGCACGAGTAGTCGACCATCAGCGCCGCGGAGGTCTTAATGAGACTGCGCGTGGTGAGCGCGACCAGGCCCGCAAGCAGGAAGTTCCACGGGACGATCTTGTTGGCAAGGTCCTCCATGTGCGACTGGCCCTCGGATTTAAGTGAGTCGGCCGTCTGAACGAGCGAGACGATCGAGCGCAGTTTGGTCTGGGCCGTGTTGGCGCGCACGCGCACCAGGATGCTGCCGTCCTCGACGACGGTACCGGCAAACACGTCGTCGCCTGCGCTGCGCTCGACGGCCAGCGGCTCGCCGGTCAGGGTCGCCTGGTTGACCATGGCGCTTCCCTGCTCGACTACGCCGTCGATGCAGATGGACATACCGGTGCGCACGGCGACCAGGTCGCCGGGCTCAAGCTCGGTGGCGGCGACGCTCACCTCGGTGTCACCGACAACCTTTTGCGCCTTATCGGGCACGTCGAGCAGCGAGTTGATGAGCTCGTTTTCGCTCATGGCGCGCGTGTAGTCCTCGAACAGCTCACCCACGTTGAGCAGGAACATCGTCTGGCCGGCGGTGTCGACGTCGCGCTTGACGAACGAAATGCCGATGGCCGACGCGTCGAGCACGGGAACGGTCAGGCGCGGCCGCGCGAGCTCGCGGAGGGCTGCGCGCAAAAAGGCCATGTAGCCGGCCACGACAAAGACGGCACGCAGCGGCGTGGGCAAAAACCAACGGCGCGCGTAGTGAACGCCGACAAGCGTGGCCAGATCCATAACCAGCTTGTGTTTGCGCGGCTCGAGCTGCATCACGTAGCCCGACTTGGCGTCGGCGATGGCCTGGGCATCGAGCGCGCCGACGGCGGTCAGCACGGCGTCGCGGCTCGGCTCGTCGTATTCGAGCGCCATCTGGCCGATGCGTCCGTAGACGCGCACCTTGTGCACGCCGTCGATTTCGCCGCTGAGCTTTAGAAGCGCATCGAGATCGCTCTCTGGCACAGGACCCGCCAACTGGAGGCGGGTCCTGCCGGGGATCTCGCTGATAATCGAGAATCTCATAGTTTGTGCCTGG
>CAKUEZ010000115.1 GCA_934646965.1 uncultured Collinsella sp.
GAGGAGTAAATCGGTATGCACGAGGTTGGCATTGTCAACGGCATACTCGATACAGTGATTCGCGCGGCGCGTGGGGCGGGGGCCTCGCGCGCCGTTTTGGTAACGCTGCGTATCGGGGATATGACCGAGGTCGTGCGCGAGGCACTCGACTTTGCCTGGGAGACGTTTCGCGACGAGGACCCGCTCACGAAGGGCTGCGAGCTTGCCGTGGAGGAGATCCATCCGCAAAGTGAGTGCCTGGACTGCGGCGAGGTCTTCGATCACGACCGCTTCCATTGTCGCTGCCCCCAGTGCCGCGGCGCCAACGTGCGCCTGTTGCACGGCCGCGAGCTCGATATCGCGAGCATCGAGATCGAAACCCCCGACGATTAGTCCGCCCAGCCATCTAGTGATGGGGTATAAAGGGGCAAAAGTAAGGAGCGCCGAGTATGGCTGAGAAAACGATTGATATCGCGTCGCCGATTCTGTCGCGCAATGAGCGCCTGGCAGATCAGCTGCGTCAGCGATTCACAGAGACAAACACCTACGTGATCAACGTCTTGTCGAGCCCCGGCTCGGGCAAGACCACCACGATTCTGGGCACCAACGAGCGCCTGCGCGACAAGGCCGGCCTGCGCTGTGCCGTCATCGAGGGCGATATCGCCTCGGATGTCGACGCCATTACCATGAAGGAAGCTGGCATGCCCGCCATTCAGATCAACACGGGCGGTCTGTGCCATCTCGAGGGCAACATGATTATGGAGGCCGTCGATGCCTTCGACCAAGCTGTGGGTCTGGAGAACATCGACGTCATCTTTATCGAAAACGTGGGTAACCTGGTCTGCCCGGTCGATTTTGACCTGGGCGAAAACCTGTCCATCATGATTCTCTCGGTGCCCGAGGGCGACGACAAGCCCATTAAGTATCCGGGCATCTTCCAACATGCCGGCGCACAGTTACTCAACAAAGTCGATGTGGCCCCGGCTTTCGATTTCGACATGGATAGGTATACTAAGACACTCGATGACCTCAATCCGCAGGCGCCGCGGTTTGCCGTGAGCGCACGCAAGGGCGAGGGCATGGATGCCTGGTGCGATTGGCTCATCGGGCAGATTGAGCAAGCAAGGGCGTAAGTCGGCCGCCAAAAGGGCGGGCGTAGCCGCAGAGACACGAGATAGGAGCCTCTTTTGAAGCTCATCATCGCCGAGAAAAACGACGCCGCGCGTCAGATCGCCGAGCGTCTGTCCACGGGCAAGCCCAAAAAGGACAAGGTGTACAACACTGCCATCTACCGTTTTGAGTGGAAGGGCGAGGAGTGCGTGACCATCGGCCTTGCCGGTCACATCCTGGCGCCCGATTTTTGCGACAGCGTGCTGTTCGATAAAAAGCTCGGTTGGTATTCGGTGACCGAGGACGGCGAGATGCTGCCGGCCGATATGCCCGATGGCCTGGCCCGCCCGCCGTACGACACCAAGCGCAAGCCGTTCCTTGCCGACGGCATTTCCATCAAGGGCTGGAAGCTCGAGAGCCTGCCTTACCTTACCTGGGCGCCCGTCATTAAGCTGCCGGCCGAGAAGGAGCTCATCCGCTCGCTCAAGAACCTGGCCAAGAAATCCGACAGTGTCATCATCGCCACGGACTTCGATCGCGAGGGCGAGCTCATTGGCTCGGACGCCCTCAACAAGGTGCGCGAGGTGGCGCCGGACCTGCCCGTCGCCCGCGCCCAGTATTCTTCGTTTACCAAGGCCGAGATTACGCAGGCCTTCGATAACCTTGTCTCGCTCGACCAGAACCTGGCCGACGCCGGTGAGAGCCGCCAGCACATCGACCTCATCTGGGGCGCGGTGCTCACGCGCTACCTGACGCTCGCCAAGTTTGGCGGCTTTGGCAACGTGCGCTCCGCCGGCCGCGTGCAGACGCCGACGCTCGCCCTGGTGGTCGAGCGCGAGCGCGAGCGCATGGCGTTTGTGCCCGAGGACTATTGGCAGATTCGCGGCATGGGTGCTGCGCAGGGCGCTGCCGAGGACGATCGCTTTAAGATCGCGCACAAGACGGCGCGCTTTACCGACAAGGATGCTGCCGAGACAGCGTACGGCCACGTTGACGGTGCCACGACGGCTACCGTCGCTGCGGTGACCAAGCGCTCGCGCAAGCAGCAGCCGCCCACGCCGTTCGCGACCACCTCGCTGCAGGCTGCCGCCGCGGCCGAGGGCATCTCGCCTGCGCGTACCATGCGTATTGCCGAATCCCTCTACATGGCGGGCCTCATCAGCTACCCGCGTGTTGACAACACCGTGTACCCCGCGACGCTCGACCTGGGCGCCGTGGTGAGCGACCTGGCAAAGATCAACCCGGCGCTGGCGCCTGTGTGCAAAAAGGTGCTCGCCGGCCCCATGAAGCCCACGCGCGGCAAGGTCGAGACCACCGACCACCCGCCCATTTACCCCACGGGCGAGGGCGATCCGTCCACGCTCGATGGCGGCCAGCGCAAGCTCTACGACCTCATTGCCCGCCGCTTCCTGGCGACGCTCATGGGCCCCGCGACCATCGAGAACACCAAGCTCGAGCTCGACGTCAACGGCGAGCCGTTCGTGGCCTCGGGCGACGTGCTCGTGACCCCGGGCTTCCGCGAAGCTTACCCGTACGGCCTTAAGCGCGACGAGCAGATGCCGCCGCTGGAGCAGGGCGATACGGTCGATGTGTTCGACATTAAGCTCGAGGCTAAGCAGACCGAGCCACCCGCGCGCTACAGCCAGGGCAAGCTCGTGCAGGAGATGGAGAAGCGCGGCCTGGGCACCAAGTCCACGCGCGCGAGCATCATCGAGCGCCTGTATGCCGTGCGCTACCTCAAAAACGATCCCGTGGAGCCGAGCCAGCTGGGCATCGCCATCATCGACGCGCTGACGCAGTTTGCCCCGCGCATCACGAGCCCCGATATGACCAGCGAGCTCGACGGCGACATGACCCGCGTGGAGCGCGGCGAGGACACCGAAGAGCATGTCGTGACGCACTCGCGCGCGCTGCTGGCCGGCGTGCTTGACGAGCTGCTCAAACACACGCAGGAGCTGGGCGACGCCATCAGCGACGCTGTGACGGCCGATGCGCGCGTTGGCAGCTGTCCCAAGTGCGGCAAGGACCTGGTCATGAAGACGAGTGCCAAGACCCGCGGCAGCTTCATTGGCTGCATGGGTTGGCCCGACTGCGATGTGACCTATCCGGTGCCGAGCGGCGTCAAGGTGAGTCCGCTCGAGGGCGAGGCGGCCGTGTGCCCCGAGTGCGGTGCGCCGCGCATCAAGTGCCAGCCGTTCCGCCAGAAGGCCTTCGAGATCTGCGTGAACCCCACGTGCCCCACCAACTACGAGCCCGATCTTAAGGTGGGCGAGTGCAAGGTGTGCGCCGAGGCCGGACGCCATGGCGACCTGATCGCGCACAAGAGCGAAAAGAGCGGTAAGCGCTTTATCCGCTGCACCAACTACGACGACTGTGGCGTGAGCTATCCGTTGCCGGCACGCGGCAAGCTCGAGGCGACGGGCGAGACCTGCCCCGAGTGCGGCGCTCCCATCGTGGTGGTCAACACGGCGCGCGGCCCGTGGCGTATCTGCGTCAACATGGACTGCCCGACCAAGGAGAAGAAGCCCGCCCGCGGCCGCAAGACTGCGACCAAGACGAGCGCGGCAAAGAAGACGACGGCTGCCAAGAAGACCACGGCTGCGAAGAAGACGACCGCCAAGAAGACGACGGCGAAGAAGTCGACCACGAAGAAGGCCGCTGCCGACAAGTAGCGGCACAGCCGAAACATTGCCCAAAACAAAAGCGAGCGAGGACCTCAAAATCCTCGCTCGCTTTTTAGGTAGTCATTGGGGACGTTCTTTAATGACTAGTCGTTTAAGAACGTCCCGAACGACTACTTAACTTCGACGGGCTTGGCGCCGGGATAGCGATCCTCAAAGTCCAGACGGTACTTGTTGTCGTTGGTGCCCGCCACGTTGTCGCGTGCCAGCGGCGCCACAATCTCGTCCTTGTGGTTGGCGGGGCTGGAGTACTCAAGGCTGATCTCCCAAGCGTCGCAAATCACGTCGATGCGGTTCTCCAGATCATCGTAGAGCGCGATGATGTCTTTCCACGAGCTGTAGTTCTGCGAGTCGACGGGAACATCCAGGTCCTCGACCTCGTCCTTAAGGTCGCTAATCTGGTCCTCGAGCGCCTCGGCGGTATCGCTTGCCGACTGACGCGAGCTACGATCGTCCTTGAGGTAATACGTGTTGAACGTGGTGGCGCAGTCGCGGACCTGCTGGTCAAGATCGGAGAGCCTGTTGTAGTAGGAGCTCAGCTGGTCGTAGATGTTCTGCTCGCCGATGGCGTCGTCATCGTCGTCGTCATCGTCATCATCGTCAAGCTTGTTGGGGTCGCCCTTGACGGAGACGTCATCATCGTCGTGGTCGATCTTGACCTTTTCGATCGTCGTGCCCTTGGAATCGTCGGCACCCTTGTCGAACGGCTTGATCATAAAGAACACGACGAGTGCGATAATCACGACAACGAGCACGGCGATAATGCCAATGAGCAGCGCATTGTTGTTTTTGGGAGCGGTGGGGGCGCCGGCTTGCGGAACGGCGGTCGGTATGGGCTGTTGCGGCGCGGCGTTGGCTGCCGCCCATTGCTGTGTCGTGCCAACTTCCGGCTGGGGAGCGGGCGTGGGCTGATGGGCGGACTGTACGGTTACGTCCACCTGCTGGGACTGGGCTGCCATGGGCTGCGCGGGCTGAACCGTGGTCGCGGCGGTGTCGGAGGCGGCATCGGGCGCGGCGACATGTTCGCCCGGCTGCGCTCCCTCTTGTGCCTGAGTGGTCTGGCCATCATCAGTGGCAGGCGTTCCGCAGCTGGTACAAAAACGCTCGTCATCTTTTAAAAGCTTGCCGCAATGGGTGCAAAACCGGGGCATGTCGGTTCCTTTCGTTTGACGTGTTGGCTAGATTATAAGGTGGTTGAGGTGCGGATGGACTGCGCCGACCCAACTGGTTACGTGAAGAAAGTTGCGCAACGCCTCGGACCGCTGTGTGCGTCACAATGGGCGCGGCATAGCCGTTTGTCGACGGCAATTCGAATGAGAAGGTAGGGAGCGGGTCTGTGTACTGCGGCGAGCAAAAGAGTGGGAGCGGCGATAGCGTGGGGGCAGCTCGGCTCCCGCGTGGGGACGCGCCCCTTGCCATACGAGATTGCCCACGCCGGGTGTTTTGCGCCGCCGCGGTGACCGGAGCGCTTGCCTTGGTGGCGGGTCTCGGCGGCTGTGCCGTGCGCCGCAACGAGGCGAAGGGCTCCGCTGTCCCTGCCAAGCATAAAAAGAATCGGTCGTCCGCCAGGAAAACAACTGTTCCCACGCCGTCTTGGATTGCCGGCCTCCAGCAAGATATCGAAGCCCTTGCCGAGCCGTATGGTGGATCTGTCTCGGTCTATGCCGTGGCGCTCGATCCCCAAACGTTCGACACGCTCGATGGCGAAGCCGCCGTGGCACCCGATGAGCGTCGGGTCGCGGCGAGCATCATCAAACTTCCCATTCTCGCGTGTGCGCTCGAGGCCATAGCGGTGGGCACGCTGTCCCTCGACGAGCAGATAACGGTGACGCAGCAGGATATCGTGGGCGGCAGCGGCAATATTCAGTCGCGCGGCGCGGGCGTGTCGTACAGCGTGGATGAGCTGCTGCGTGCCATGATTGCCCAAAGCGATAACGTGGCGGCGAACCTTGTCATCGGCAGACTCGGCATGGATGCGGTCAACGAGACGTGCGCTTCGCTGGGGCTGACTCAAACCGTGCTCGCCCGCCTGATGATGGACACCGATGCCCAGGCGCACGGTCGCGAGAACTATACAAGCGCCCGCGATGCCGCGACGGTGTTGGAGCGGCTGGCGGCGGGCGCGATCGCGACGCCCGAGCTCTGCGAACGAGCGCGCGGATATCTGCTGGCCCAGGAGGACGTACGCGGTATTGTCGAGGGCGTTCCCGGAGACGTTTCGGTCGCGCACAAAACGGGCAGCCTGGCGAATGCTCAGCACGATGCCGCAATCGTCTACGCCGAGCTCCCTTACGTGCTGACGGTCCTCACCCAGGACCTCGAACGCGAACAGGCCCTAGCCCTGGAGCGCGACATATCCTCCGCTATCTACACCCACGCCCACTCCTAACTTGCGGTGAAATAGGGACTGTTTTTGCTGCTAGAAGGCGTATTCAGTCCCTATTTCACCGCAACTTAGGGAGTCGGCAGTTAGGGACGTTCCTTTTCTGCCGGCACTTTGGGAACGTCCCTAACTGCCACCTAGTCCCTGCCCCTGGGGTATCATGGCTTAGTTGCTATAACTCGCATTTACGCGCCTTGTAGGAAGGGGCTGCGCCCATGGCTTTTGAGCCCGCTCAACATAGCTTCATTACGCTCGAGGGCGTCGATGGCGCCGGCAAGTCCACGCAGGCGCGCCTGCTCGCCCGCGCGCTCGA
>CAKUEZ010000116.1 GCA_934646965.1 uncultured Collinsella sp.
TGATCAAGAGCCACCACGATGAGTACCTGGCCGCCTACGGCATCGACCTTAAGCTGACCCGCGCCTGCGCGCTTGCCTGGGAGCAGGCCGAAGCCGCCGGTATTGAGCGCGAGGCCTTTACGAGCGACTGGCACGACGTCGTCACCGACCCCGCCGTCGATATCGTCGTCGAGCTCATCGGCGGCGAGCACCCCGCGACCGAAATCTTCACCACCGCCTTCGAGAACGGCAAGCACGTCGTCTCTGCCAACAAGGCCCTGCTGGGCCGTCATGTCGAGACGCTCGCCGAGAAGGCGCGTGAGTGCGGCGTGCAGATTAAGTGCGAGGCCAGCTGCGGTGGCGGCATCCCCATCGTCAGCACGCTCGAGCACGACCTGGTGGGTAACAAGATCCTGACCATCGCCGGCATCCTCAACGGCACCACCAACTACATCCTGTCGCGCATGGACGCCGAGGGCGCCGATTACGCTGACGTGCTTGCCGACGCGCAGGCCAAGGGCTATGCCGAGGCCGACCCGTCCGCCGACGTCGACGGCTTCGATGCCGCCAGCAAAACGGCCATCCTCGCCTCCATCGGCTTTGGCACCCGCGTGACCACCGACGACGTCTACCAGCAGGGTATCCGTACCATCGGCGCCGAGGACATCGCCCAAGCCCGCGAGCTCGGCTACACCATCAAGCTGCTGGGCATCGCCCGCAACACCGATGCCGGTGTCGACGTCCGCGTGCACCCCACGCTGATCCCT
This sequence comes from uncultured Collinsella sp., assembly GCA_934646965.1. Classification (GTDB taxonomy): domain Bacteria; phylum Actinomycetota; class Coriobacteriia; order Coriobacteriales; family Coriobacteriaceae; genus Collinsella. The sequence goes on from CAKUEZ010000116.1 coordinate 747, forward strand.
GCCGACCACATGCTCGCCAAGGTCAACGGCGCCATGAACGCCGTCTACGTGGTGGGCGACGCTGTGGGCGAGACCATGTTCTACGGTGCCGGCGCAGGCTCCTTCCCCACCGCGAGCGCCGTCGTGGGCGATATCCTGTCGCTCTCCGAGCAGATCAGCCGCGGCGTGGCACCGTTGCCCGAGATCGAGCCCTACGGTCACAACCTCGCCTTTAAGCCCATGGACGAGCTCCAGACCAAGTACTATGTGCGCCTGAAGGTTGCCGACCGCGTGGGTGCCCTGTCCGAGACGGTCGATATCTTCGCCAAGCACAACATCTCGATCTCGCTCATCAATCAGGTCGAGGATGGCAAGTCGGGCGTCACCGACACCTGCTCGGTCATCTTCCTGACGCACCGCGCACTCGAGAAGGACGTCCAGGCTGCCGCTGCCGAGCTCGCAGGCGTCGGCTGCGTGGCCGAGGTCGCCAACGTCCTGCGTATCGAGGACGTCGAGGCCTGGACCGAAGGCGTCATGGCCAACTAATCCGGTTCTCGCCATACGACATATATGTTGAGGGGCTCCCGTCCGGTCTTGGACGGGAGCCTTTTTGTTTGCGCGCTGGGAGCACATTGGCGCAGTCCGCGTTTGAACAACTTGACCGCTTATTGACAACCGGGGGTACCGTTCACCGATAAGCGGACGTGCTCGTTTTGGGCCGCCACTATGCTGTGCTGCGTATGTCCACACCCCCGAAGAATGGAGGCACCATGTTGCTCGAGGGTAAGAAAGCAATCATCACTGGAGGCACGCGCGGTATCGGCTATGCCATCGCCTGCCGTTTTATTGAGGAAGGCGCTGCCGTCACCGTCTTTGGCTCTCGCCAGGAGACCGCCGACGCCGCCGTTGAGAAGCTGACCGCAGCCTATCCCGAGGCCAAGATCTGGGGCCGCTCCTGCGACCTCACCTCACTCGAGGCCGTGACCAAGGCCTTTGCCCAGGCAGCCGCCGACATGGGCGGCCTGGACACGGTCGTCAATAACGCCGGCATCTCCCAGAGCACCCCGCTGCTCAACTACACCGCCGAGGAGTTCGCCAAGGTCATGAACCTCAACGTAACCGCCGTCTTCAACGGCCACCATGCCGCCGCCAAGATCATGACCGAGGCCGGCCATGGCGGCACCATCACCACCACGACCTCGATGGTCGCCAAGTACGGCCAGCCCTCCGGCGTCGGCTACCCCACGTCCAAGTTCGCCGTCAACGGCATGGTCCAGTCGCTCTCGCGCGAGCTCGCCCCCAAGGGCATTCGCGTCAACGCCGTCGCGCCTGGCGTGACCAGGACCGATATGGTTGCCGCCCTACCCGACGAGGTCATCAAGCCGCTCGTCGCCACCATCCCGCTCGGCCGCATGGGCGAGCCCGAGGACGTCGCCAACGCCTTCGTCTACCTGGCGAGCGACATGTCCTCCTATGTCACGGGCGCCGTACTCCCCGTCGACGGAGCCGCCCGCTCCTAAGGAGTAGCAGGCTTCGGCCTCAACCTTCAACAGAGTCTTGCGCAAAAGGCGCGCTGCCTGCATCAACCGCAAGCAGCGCGCCTTCTATCGTTTGAACGGAAACCGTATCCCAGTATTCCTTGCTACTTGCCGTCGTCGTCCTCGGCTTCTTCTCTTGCGTAGAGTTCAAGCATGCGACGGCGGTATTCGTGCACGGCGAGCTTGGCGCGCTCAAGGCGACGGCGCTCGCGCGGGGTGAGCTTGGACGGGTCGATCTCGTCGCCATAGGTCTTCTCGGCCAGCAAATGGGCAGCGTCAACAATACGGGCATCGATGCGCTCGCTCGCCGCTTCGGCCGAGAGGCGGTCGGCAATGGAATCAATCGTAGGCATGCCGTCGAGAGTGCGCCCGTGACCATGCGAGGTCAGCAGTTCGTGTTCGCGTGCGAGCAGGCTCGCCAGGTCGTGATGGGCGCGCAGAATATCGAACGCATCGGAAGGATGCTCGGCAACTTCTGCCACGGCGGCAACCGGCGCGGCATCGACCACACGGTAGAAGAGCTGCGCGAGTAGCGGCATCAAAAACACCGTGATGGCACCGGCGGCAACCATGACCGAGGCAATGTCTTGCGACAGCGCGCCGGCGTTGACGGCAACGCTCGTCACGGCAACGATGATCGGCAGCGCCGTGGTGCAGTACAGGGCCACGGTAATGCGGCCATACGCCGAGACATCGCGTGTCTCGGGACAGATACTCATAGAGACAAGAATGGGCACGGCGCGGATGATGAGCAGCGCCACGATAAATCCCACGAGCAGGCCCGGACGCGACGCCACGGCCGTCAGGTCGATCTTTGCGCCCGATACGGTAAAGAACACGGGAATCAAAAAGCCATAGGCCAGGCCATCGAGCTTGGTCTCGAGCGTGTGATTGCCCTCGGGGATGATATAGCGCAGGACAAAGCCGGCGGCAAAGGAACCCAGCACGATATCGAGATCGAAGATGGCCGAGAACGCCACGAGCGTGACCAAGATGAGCACCGTCAGACGAACGAAGGTCTGCGACGTGGTGTCGGCGCGCTCCTCGACAAACGCAAAGAAACGGCTGCCGATGCGCTTGGAGCGGCTCGGAACCACGGCCAGCAAAACGCAGACCACCGCAAACAGACCCAAGATCACGAGCGTCTGAATACCAGTGCGCGCAGAGAGCAGCACCGACATGGCAAGCACGGGTCCGAGCTCGCCCCAGGTGCCGTACGCGAGAATCGAATCCCCAACGCGTGTGCCGGTGAGCGAGCGCTCACGCATGATGGGCACGAGCGTGCCGAGCGCCGTAGAAGTGAGGGCGAGCGTCACGGCGATACCGTCGAAGTGACTGACCGAGAACCACGGCGTAAAGCGCACGGCAAGCCAGGCAATGCCAAACGTGACAACCCACGTCGCCAAGCCATAGCGCCCCTCGACGCCCGTAATGTTCTTAGGGTCGATCTCAAAGCCGGCGAGCAGGAACAAAAAGGCCAAGCCGAGCTCGGACACGAGCGAGACCTCGGCGTCCACATGGATGACGCCGAGCATATGCGGGCCCAGCACCGCGCCGAACACGAGCAAAAAGACCGTCTCGGGAACGGGCTTTCCGGGAATCGCCGAGGCGATAAAGGGGCTTGCGAAGGCCACGAGCGCGATGATGGCGAGCGAAACGAATGCCATGTGATGCCTTTCTCTTGTTTGGGCTTCACTGTAGCACCCTCGCCGTCCTCAACGCGCCGCGAGCTGTCGTATCATAGTGAGGTTTACAAACATGTGGCTCAAGGCGACCGCGAGGCTTGCCCCGCAAACCGACCGCTGCCGCATACCGTACCGTACGCCCAACCGATCAGGAAGGCAGGAACCAATGGTCTCTCGTATCTACGTGGAGAAGAAACCCGGGTTCGACGTCGAGGCTCAGCAGCTCAAGGGCGAGCTGACCGAGATTCTCGGCATTCAGGGCATCGAGGCTCTGAGGATCATCAACCGCTACGACGTCGAGGGCATCGACGAGGAGCTCTTCCGCTCCTGCGTCCCGACCGTCTTTAGCGAGCCCCAGGTCGATGTGACCTATGACGAGCTCCCCGCAAGCGATGGCGCCGTCTTTGCCGTCGAATTCCTGCCCGGCCAATTTGACCAGCGCGCCGACTCCGCCAGCGAGTGCGTGCAGCTCATCAGCCAGGGCGAGCGCCCCGCCGTGCGCTCCGCCAAGGTCTATATGATCTCGGGCGACCTGGACGAGGCTGCCATCGAGGCCATCAAGCACTACGTGGTGAACCCCGTCGAGGCCCGCATCGCCTCGCTCGACCTGCCCGAGACGCTGCACATGGAGACCCCCGAGCCCCAGCCCGTCGAGGTGCTCGACGGCTTCCGCGAGCTCGATGAGGCCGGCCTTGCCGCCTTTATCGCCGAGCGCGGTCTTGCCATGGACGAGGCGGACATCGCCTTCTGCCAGCAGTACTTCCGCGATGAGGATCGCGACCCCACCATCACCGAGATCCGCGTGATCGACACTTACTGGTCCGACCACTGCCGCCACACCACCTTCGGCACCGTCCTGGACGACGTGAAGATCGACGACGCCGTGGTGCAGCAGGCCTTCGACCGCTACATGGAGATGCGCCACGAGCTCGGTCGCGACGCCAAGCCCGTCTGCCTTATGGACATGGGCACCATCGGCGCCAAGTACCTTAAGAAGATCGGTGTCATGACCGATGTCGACGAGTCCGAGGAGATTAACGCCTGCACCGTCAAGGTAAAGGTCGATGTCGACGGCGAGGAGCAGGACTGGCTGTTCCTGTTTAAGAACGAGACCCACAACCACCCGACCGAGATCGAGCCCTTCGGCGGTGCCGCCACCTGCGTGGGCGGCGCCATTCGCGACCCGCTCTCGGGCCGCAGCTACGTGTACCAGGCCATGCGCGTCACTGGCGCCGGCGACCCCACCGTCCCCGTGTCCAAAACGCTCGAGGGCAAGCTGCCGCAGCGCAAGCTCGTGACCACCGCTGCCGCCGGCTACTCCAGCTACGGCAACCAGATCGGCCTTGCCACCGGCCAGGTCAACGAGCTCTACCACCCCGGCTACGTGGCCAAGCGCATGGAGGTCGGCGCCGTCGTGGGCGCCACCCCGGCCAACCACGTGCGCCGCGAGTGCCCCGCCCCCACCGACAAGATCATCCTGCTGGGCGGCCGTACCGGCCGTGACGGCATCGGCGGTGCCACCGGTTCCTCCAAGACCCAGAACACCGAGTCCATCGAGACCTCGGGCGCTGAGGTCCAGAAGGGCAACGCCCCGGTCGAGCGCAAGCTGCAGCGTCTGTTCCGCCGCGGCGATGCCTGCCGCCTAATCAAGCGCTGCAACGACTTTGGCGCCGGCGGTGTCTCGGTCGCCGTGGGCGAGCTTGCCGACGGTCTGTACGTTGACCTGGACACCGTGACCAAGAAGTACGACGGCCTGGACGGCACCGAGCTCGCCATCTCCGAGTCCCAGGAGCGTATGGCCTGCGCCGTCGCCGACGGCGACGTCGAGGAGTTCATGGGCTATGCCGCCGAGGAGAACCTCGAGGCGACCGTTATCGCCGAGGTTACCGCCGAGCCGCGCATGCGCATGGCCTGGAACGGTGTCGCCATCGTCGACCTGTCCCGCGAGTTCCTCAACTCCAACGGTGCGCCTAAGCACCAGGTCGCCCACGTGTGCGCCCGCAGCGTGTGGCAGCCCAGCTGGGCCGGCACCACGCTTGCCGAGCGCATGACCTCGCTCGTCACCGACCTCAACGTCGCCTCCAACAAGGGCCTTTCCGAGCGCTTCGACTCCACCATCGGCGCCGCGACCGTGCTCATGCCCTTTGGCGGCAAGACGCAGCTCACCCCGAGCTCGGCCATGGTCGCCAAGTTCCCCGTGGACGGCGAGACCACCACGGCGAGCGCCATGGCTTGGGGCTTCAACCCCTACTTGATGGAAGCCGACCAGTTTGCGGGCGCCTACCTGTCCGTGGTCGAGTCCATCGCCAAGCTCGTGGCCGCCGGCTTTGAGCACAAGCGCGTCTACCTCTCCTTCCAGGAGTACTTCGAGCGCCTGCGCACCGAGGCCGAGCGCTGGGGCAAGCCCATGGCAGCAGTACTCGGCGCCCTCATGGCCCAGGTCGACCTGGGCGCCGG
>CAKUEZ010000117.1 GCA_934646965.1 uncultured Collinsella sp.
AAATGCGATGGTGTCGGAGGCGGGACTTGAACCCGCATGACCAAAAAGCGGTCACTAGCACCTCAAGCTAGCGCGTCTGCCAATTCCGCCACTCCGACATGCTATGTTGTTGATTCGCGGTTCGTTTTGTTGGACCCGCGCGTTCAACGAGGAAGATAATAACCTATGATTCGAGAACTGTGCAAGCACTTTTTTGAAAAAAGTTTTCGAATTTGTGAATGCGCTGGTAGATGCTTATGTCCAGGTCGAAATGGGGGTAACTTCCCAACGCGTCCTCGGGCATGCGGTACATTTTGATTCGCGCTTCGCGCTACAAAATGTACCGCCCCCTGCGGAATGCGTTGGGCAGTTACCACCATTTCGACCCTACAACCACGTACTCCAAGTACGATTCTCAAACGTATTCTGGGGCTGAATAGAAGTTTGTGGCTCGGCAAAACCGAGCCCTTATATAAGGAGGCCGGAGCTAAAGCTCCGGCCTCGCTAAATTCTTATTAGATTAAGTGAGCGATCAGGGAATCGCACTCCCCCTGCCGAGCTACCGCAGGGCCCGCCATGGATTTAGTTTTCAGAACACTCCGCAGGACGCAAGAGACCCCCGCCGCACGAAGTGCGCAGCGGGGGTCTCTTGCATGTCCGAGGACGTTCTGAAAACTAACTCCAGGGCGGGCCCGAACAAGAACAACCGACTACAGGTCGATGTGCGATTCCTTGATCGGGAACGGCTCGGCGAAGTGGCACGCGCAGCAGTGGCCCGGGGCGACTTCCTTAAACTCGGGAAGCTTCTCGGAGCAGATGCCCTGCGCGATCGGGCAACGCGTGTGGAAACGGCAACCGGTCGGAGGATCCAGCGGCGACGGCGGATCGCCGGCGAGGATGATGCGCTTACGAGTCTTCTGGACATCCGGATCGGGCACCGGCACGGCAGACAGCAGCGACTGCGTGTACGGGTGATGCGGCTCGCTATAGAGTGTCTTCCAGTCCGAGACCTCGACCATCTTGCCCAGGTACATAACGGCAACGCGGTCGGAGATGTGCTGCACGACAGAGAGGTCGTGAGCGATGAAGAGGTAAGCCGTACCGAACTTGTCCTGAAGCTCCTTCAGCAGGTTCAGAACCTGAGCTTGAATGGAAACGTCCAGAGCGGAGACCGGCTCGTCGCAGATGATCAGCTTGGGCTTCAGAGCGAACGCGCGGGCAATGCCGACACGCTGACGCTGACCGCCCGAGAACTCGTGCGGATAGCGGTTGATGTGCTCGGGGTTCAGACCGACGACGTCCAGCAGCTCGCGGACGCGCTCGATGCGCTCCTCCTTGGTACCCACACCATGAATGGTCATGGGCTCGGAAACGATCTCGCCAATCGTCATACGAGGATTCAGCGAAGCATAGGGATCCTGGAAAATGAACTGCATCTCGCGGCGCATGTCCTTGATCTCATGCTTGCTCATCTCGGAAACGTCTTTGCCCTGGAAGAACACCTTGCCAGCCGTCGGCTTGGTGAGGCGCATGATGGTGCGGCCCGTCGTGGACTTACCGCAACCGGACTCGCCAACCAGACCGAAGGTCTCGCCCGGATAGATCTCAAACGAAATGTCGTTCACAGCAGAGACGACACGCTTGGAGAAGCGCTTGGCGAACATGCCGGACTCAGCGGGAAACTCCTTGGAAAGGTGCTCGACCTTCAGCAGCGGAGTACGCTCGTTGGTATCTGCCATTACGCCTCGCCTCCCTTCTTGGAAACCTTGCGCGTACGGGACGTCTCAGGAGCGTTCTTGAGGAACTCAGGGTCACCGGAGTAGTGGCACGCAGAGTAGTGACCAGACTCGGTGACAACGCGCTCGGGGCGCTGCTTGCGGCACTTGTCCGTGGCATACGGGCAACGGGGCGAGAATACGCAGCCCTCGGGCAGGTTCATGAGCGAAGGCGGGTTGCCGTGAATCGGCGTAAGCGGCTTCTTCTCATCGATAGCCTGCTCCGGGATGGAGCGGATAAGACCCCAGGTGTAGGGATGACGGCTCTCGTAGAAAATCTCTTCGGCCGTGCCGAACTCAACGGGGCGACCGGCATACATAACCATAATCTTGTCGGCCATGTCGGCGACAACACCCAGGTCGTGGGTAATCATGATGATGGCGTTACCGTTCTTCTCCTGCATCTCCTGCATGAGCTCAATGATCTGAGCCTGGATGGTAACGTCCAGAGCGGTCGTGGGCTCGTCGGCAATCAGGATGTCGGGATCGCAGGCAAGGGCCATAGCAATCATGACGCGCTGGCGCATACCACCGGAGAACTGGTGCGGATACTCGTTGACGCGCTTCTCGGGCTCGGGGATACCCACGAGATCCAGAAGCTCGGTGGCGCGCTTGAGCGCCTCCTGCTTGGAGTAGCCACGGTGCAGACGAAGGCCCTCGCCCACCTGCTTGCCGATCTTGTAGACCGGGTTGAGGGAGGTCATAGGATCCTGGAAGATCATCGCGATATCGTTACCGCGAATGTGCTGCATCTCTTCCTCGGTCATCTCGAGGATGGAGCGACCGCGATAGCGAACGTCGCCGCCCTCGATCTTTCCCGGAGGCATCGAGATGAGGCCCATGATGGTCATGGCGGTCACGGACTTACCGGAACCGGACTCACCGACGACACCCAGGGTCTCGCCACGATCGAGCGTGTAGGACACACCGTCGACAGCGCGAACGACGCCGTCCTCGGTATGGAAATACATCTTAAGGTCATCGACCTCGAGCAGATGCTGGCCCTCGGGAACCGGCTGGTCCTTCAGGTCCACATAGTTCTTGTTCTTCTTCATCCTTATGCGTCCTTCATCTTGACGTCGAGGGCGTCGCGCAGACCGTCACCCAGCAGGGTGAAGGCGAGCACCGTCGTAAGAATTGCCAGACCGGGCATGATCATCATCCAGGGAGCGGTCATCAGATACTGCTGACCGTCCTGAATCATCGAACCCCAAGAAGGCGTAGGCGGAATAACGCCCATGCCAAGGTAGGACAGAGCGGACTCGGTCAGAATAGCGCCACCGATGTTCATGGTTGCATAGACCACGATGGAGGCAACGGAGTTCGGGAAGATGTGACGCATAACGATACGGGCATCGGATGCGCCCATAGCACGGGCCGCGTCAACGTAGTCGTTCTCCTTGACCGTTAGGATTGCCGAGCGGAAGACGCGTGCAATCGAAGGCCAACCGAGAATGCCGATGGCGATAAAGACGTTCTGGAGGCCACGGCCGATAACGGCAATCATGGCGACAACGAACAGCACGTACGGGAACGCCAAGAAGATATCGGCGCAACGCATGATGATCGTATCCCAGATGCCGCCGTAGAAACCGGCGAGGGCACCCATGACCAGACCGATGATCGTCGAGATGGCAGTTGCCATAATACCGACGGAAAGCGAGACGCGGGCACCGTAGATAACACGGACCAGGATGTCACGGCCGAGGGCGTCGGTACCAAACGGATGCTCGGCACACGGAGCCAAAAGTGCCGTCTCGGCCATAGTGGTCGAGTCGGAAGCCGTCGGCGAGCCGAGCCAAGGCTGAGCCCACAGGTCGGCAGTCAAAGCGATCAGGACGACGATGACAATCCAGCAGACGCCGATGACGGCGAGCTTGTTCTTACGAAGACGCTTAAAAGCGTCGCCCCACAGCGTGCGGGACTTGGCGGGAGCAGATGCGGCCTTGGTGGCGGTAGCCTGCTCCTGAGACTGAGAATCAGTTTCCTGCATAAGACGTACCTCCCTTAGGCCTTATCCGACGGACCGCCAAGGCGGATGCGCGGGTCGAGGAATGCATAGCTGATGTCGACGAGTAGGTTGATCACCATAACGACGACGACGACGAGCGTAACGCCGCCCATAACAACAGGCCAGTCACGCATGCTGATAGCGCGGTAGATCTCATAGCCGATGCCGGGCCAGTTAAAGACTGTCTCGGTCAGGATGGCACCCGAGAGCATAGCGCCAAAGTCGACACCAATATAGGTAACGACAGGGATGAGTGCATTCTTAAGCGCATGCTTGATGATGATCGCACGATTGGAGAGACCCTTGGCCTTTGCCGTACGGATATAATCCTGGTTCATGACGTCGAGCAGCTGCGAGCGCATGATGCGGGCAGCATAAGCGGTCGAAACCGAAGCCAGCGTGATAGTCGGGAGCACATAGTGCATCCAGTCCTGATACTGCGAGCTGGCGCCGCCGGCACCCGAGATCGGCATGGAGAATGCGCCGCCGGTAAGGTCCTTGAGGACGACACCAAAGAACAGCTGCAACAGCATACCGAGCCAGAAGGCAGGAACGGCAACGAGGATCGACGTGGTGAGCGTTACCAAAATATCCCAGAATGAGTAACGTTTAACCGCCGATATGATACCCGCACCGATACCCATGATTGCCTCGAGCACGATGGCACACGCGGCAAGTTTGACCGTGTACGGATACTTCTGGGCAAAGATTTCCGTAACCGGCAGCTTGCGCTGGTACGAATTACCCAGATCGCCATGAAGCAGACCGTTCATGTAATACAAGTAACGGTCCACGAGCGACGTCTGAACGGGATCGCCGTTCTCGTCAAGAATCGCGTTGCCGTCCTCGTCCGTCTGGACCAGGTGGTAGCGAACGCGAAGCTGAAGCTCCACCTCGGGGGCTAGAGCCTTGTCTCCACCGATCAGCTTGATCGGATCTCCCGGCACGATATTCTGGAGGGCGAACAGAATCAGCGTAACGCCCAAAAATACCGGGATGAACTGAAGCACACGTTTAACGATGTACTTACCCATACCACTCCCCTATCTAGGGATTAACCTAAATGGGATGCCGATCGCCAGACCGGCATCCCAAAATTACCACAAGCCAGTTTACCCCAGGTTAGGGAGAACTGTATGTTTCCCATGAGGTCTACGTAAATGCTTGACCCTCACGGAAGCTGCAAAACTCTTAGGCGAGCTCAGCGGTACCCAGATCGGCGTGCTTCTGCGGATCAACGTAGAGGTACTTGACGCGGTCGGAGCCAGCGATGGTGTGCGTGTAGAACATCACCGGGATGACCGGGCAGTCGGCGGCGACCATAGCGTCGGCCTCCTGCATCTTGGCGATACGCTCATCGTCGTCAACGGTGGCACGAGCCTCATCGACCTTGGCGTCGAAGTCGGGGTTGCTGTAACCGGAGCGGTTGTCGCCACCGAGGGAGTCGGAGTGGAACAGCGGGTACAGGAAGTTGTCCATGATCGGGTAGTCGGCAATCCAACCCAGACGACCAAACTGATAGTTGAAGTTCTGATACTGCTCGAGCAGGGCAGACCACTCGGGGGTATCGGAGGTAGCGGTAACACCAACCTTGGCGAGGTCGCCAATGATGGACTCCATGATCTCCTTGTGGCCGCCGTCCTGGTTGTAGGACAGGGTCACGTTGATGCCACGGTCGCCGTTAGCGCCAGCGGGAGCAACCTTGTCGAGGTACTCGTTGGCCTTATCAACGTTGTACTCGCAGAACTCCCATGCGCCCTCCTTGTAGCCGGCGATTCCCGGAGGAACGATGCCGTCGGCGGGGGTACGGGTGCCCTTGAAGATGGTCTTGCAGATGGCCTCACGGTTGATGGCCAGGGAGATACCCTTACGCAGGTCGGCGTTGTTGAACGGCTCGGCCGTGTTGTTGCAGGTCAGATAGTAGGTGGAAGGCTCGGCGCCGAGCAGCATGCGCTCGCCGTCACCCATGGTGTAGCCGTCCTTAGACTCGCCACGATCCTTCTTGGCGGCATCGATCTGAGCAACGGGAACGTCGCAGATGTCGAGGTTGCCGGCCTGGAACTCCTTATAAGCGGTCTCAACGTCCTTGATGACCTGGAAGTGGATGGCGTCGATCTTGGCCTTGTCGCCATAGTAGTCGTCGAACTTCTTGAGGTTGATCTCCTGACCATCCTCCCACTTGCCGTCCATCATGAACGGGCCGTTGCCGACCGGGGCGAGGTAGTAGTTCTTGACGTCGGACTCGGCGCACTCGGGAACCGGGGCAAGAGCCGGGTGAGAAGCGACAAAGGGGAAGTCGGCATAAGCGGAAGACAGCTTAACGACGAGAGTCTCGTCGTCGGGGCAGGTGACGCCCGTCAGCTCGTCAGCGTTGCCGGCAACCAGGTCGTCGTAGCCCTCAACCATGGAGAGGTGATAGGAAACCTCGGAAGGACCGTACTCGGTAGCGATAGCCGACTTGGTGTTGACCAGACGCTCCCAGCCAAGCTTGAAGGACTTGGAGGTGACGTCGTCGCCGTTGTGGAACTTGGCCTTCTTGATCTTGAAGGTAAACTCGGTGGCGTCGTCGTTGGCCTCGAAGGACTCGCAAGCCAGCGGAACGATCTC
>CAKUEZ010000118.1 GCA_934646965.1 uncultured Collinsella sp.
TGGGCTACACCACCTGGGGCCCGATCGACCTGGTCTCGGCCGGCACGGGCGAGATGTCCAAGCGCTACGGCTTCATCTACGTGGACCGCGACGACGCCGGTAACGGTACCCTCAAGCGCTCCAAGAAGAAGAGCTTTGGCTGGTACAAGCACGTTATCGAGACGAACGGCGAGGATCTGGCCTAGGCTTTCCCAGCCACCGCACCTTGGGCCTCATTCGTCGCTTGCGTACCTTAAGTACGCGGCGCTCCTCATTCGACCCAATCTGCGGCACTTGGAAAACCCTAGACTCAAATCTTACAGACCTGTCCTAGGCTTTCCCGGCAATCGTAGTCTCCTAACCAAAGCGCCCGGCGAGTAGTTTGTGCTTGCCGGGCGCTTTGCCGTCTACGGATTTTGGGACATGCGGCCCGTTTTTTGAGCCCGCCTGTCGGTACACTAAAAGCACTATGGGTACCCGTGAGCGACATATCGGCCATGCGGTCGCCCGATCCGCGCCGGTGGCGGATCCCAGGGGCGGCAGGCTCTTCGCCATGCCGCGATTCCTCGTTGGCATAACGCACCTGGTGTACCGTCGCCGCGCCTTCGTCATTGCCGGCGTCATAACCGCACTGTTTCTTCTGCTTTTGGCGGTCTTGCCGGCGTTATTCGCTTCCGATCCCAAGCTCTCCAACACCGCGCCCATCTATAACGAGGTGTCCAAAGAAGTCGTGGACGGGCTTATCCATTCGAGCTCGATTCCGCTGCTCCTCGCTGCCGTCGCGTTCTCAATCTGGGGCGTGCTGGTCTACCTGCGCTGTCTGGACTATGTGCTGCGCCGGCGCCTCGTTGCCGTTGCCACTATCAGCGCCCTGTGGATGATCGAGGTCATCCTTAAATACAAGTCGTTCACGCCGTTTTATGCCACCGTGCTGTGGTACCTGTACTACGTGCCCATGACGCTCATTCCGCTCCTCTACCAGCTGTGCGGCCTGCGCCTTGCGGGGTTGGAACAACATCGCGTGGGTCGCCGCTACCGTACGGCCTTGTGGATCGCGGCCATCCTGCTTATTGGGTTTGTGCTCACCAACGATTTCCACCGGCAGGTATTCCACTTTGACCGCACAAGCGACACCTGGAGCAACGACTACACGTACGGCTGGGGCTATTTTGCCGTTCTGATATGGACGGCCTTTAACTTCGTGACCTTTTTCATTTTGGTGGGTCGGTCCTCGTCCTATCGTATCCAACGTTTTTCGGGCACGGCGGCACTCGTGCTGTCGGGCGGCGCGTTCTTTGCCATCTCATATGCCCTGCGCGTGCCCTGGGCATGGAAGCTCAACTTCTCGCTCGTCTACTGCGTGCTGTGCGTGGTGACGCTCGAGATCTGCCTCGATTGCGGCGTCATTCCGTCGTACCACGGCATTGCCAACATTTTCGACACCCTGCCGCTCGATCTTAAGGTTATAACGCGCGACCTGCAGGAAGTCTATGCTACGCCGGTGTCAAAGCCGATTCCGGCGGGCGTGCGCGAAGAGCTGCGCGCTCAGGAACACGGGCATGCCCACGCCTTTACCGTGGCATCCGATCCCGATGTGATGTACCGCGCTTTTCCGCTGCTGGGTGGATCGGCATTGCTCGCCCAAGACGTATCGGAGCTCAACGAGCTCAACCGCGAACTGGCGTGCCGGCGCATGGAATTGCAGCGCCAAAACGAACTGCTTACGGCCGACTACGATCTTAAGACGCATCTTGCCGACCAGGAGGCCGAGGCCTTGCTGGTCAAAGATGTCGACCAGGCGCTTGCCCGCGCGCTCGATGAGATGTATGGGCTGCTGAGCTCGCTGCCGCCGTTAACCGATGAGGCATCCTCGCATGAGCGCTATCGCATGCTGCAATGTGCCAAGATGCTCGTCGCCTATTGCAAACGCAAGGGCTCGCTCACGTTGGCGCAGCATGGGGAAAGCGGATTTGACCGCGATCGCATCCAGCTCATTGCCAACGAGCTGGCAAGTGACTTGCGCACCATCGATGTCGACTGCGCTTCGATCATCGCCATACAGCGTCCGATGCATGCCAGTACGGTAAGCGCGCTGTACGACTGCGTGTATGACTTTGCGTTTTTCGCCTACACCACCGATCATCCGGCACTCATGTACCATCTGAGCGAACACGATTCGTGCAGCGTGGAGCTGCGTGCCACACTCTTTTCCAACGACGAGGAAGACTTGTCGCAGACGCCCGCCGCGCACGAGCTCGAGGTTGCACTGCAGGGGCGTAACGTGGCGTATCGTCTTGAGGGCGAGGCCGGTCAGCTGCGTATGATCGTGCTGATGCCGCGGGCGGGTGAGTGATGATGCAGATGCCGCTTATCCTTCCCCAGATCGTTGCGCTCGATGTGCTCTTTGCCTTGGTGGCATGCCTGCAGACCATCCATGTTCCGCTCATCGCATCGCGTCGTTCGTCTTACAACCGCAAAGTGATTTGCGTCTATGAGTCGAGCCTTGTGCTGCACTTGATTATCTCGGCCGTCATCTTGTTCGCGTCGAGCGGGTCGTATCTGGTGGCGCCGCTCTATGTCGTCGCCGAGGCGGCGGGCGCGCTGCTATGGCTCAACGCCGCGATTGCCGCCTATGGCGTAGTCCTTATGGTGCATTATCGTCGTCCCGTCATGATGGTTGAGCTGCTGCTTGTTGCCGCCGCGACGCCGCCGGTTGTTTACGTCATGGGTTCGGCGTGGCCCGCAGTCCTTATCGCGGAGGGCGCGTTCTTCCTGTTCCGCTCCGTCGCGGCGCTTTTGATGGACGTGCGCAACCGCCAGGAGGACATCACGGCGTTTTCGACGATCGAGACTATTAACGTGATCCCCGTCGGCATTCTGTATCTGGATTCGAAGGGCCGCCCGCTGCTCATGAACCGCTGCATGCGCAGGAACCTTGTGGAGCTTCACATGCCCACCGACCTGCACGACATGAGCGATACGTGGGGCGGTCTTCGAAAACTCAGTGCGCAGATGCCCGAGAGCAGCAAAAACCGCGTTCGAATCGACCTGGACCGCTTTGGGGAGGCACGTGCGGTGGTCGAGGTTTCCCCCTCCGAGATTCGTCTGTTCGCATACGATGAGGTTATGGTTTCGGGCCGTCCCTTTGAGCGCATTATTGGCTTGGACGTGACGGAGTACGCGCATGCCCACGACCGCCTGGCGCAGGCCAACCACCTGCTCGAGCTTGCGGGCCAGGAACTCCAGGCCCAGATCGAAGAAGTCAAAAAGGTTGCCGACAATGCGGCCTACCTGCGTATGCGCGCCCGCGTACACGACGTGATCGGGCAGCGCCTGTCTATTCTCCATCGATACTTGGAGGAGGGGCGTCTGGATGACGAGTCGCTCGAGCAGATTGACCCGCTGCTGCGCTCGATTGCCGCCGACTTGCGTAGCGGTGGCGCTAGCGAGCCTGCGGAGCAACTGGGCGATATCGTTCATGCCTTTGGCCTGGTGAGCGTTCAGATCGATGTGGATGGATCGCTTCCGGACGATGTTCACGTCGCTGCCGCCTTTTTGCAGATTATCCGCGAGGCATCGACCAATGCCACCAAGCATGCGCAGGCTCACCAAGTCCAGGTGCGCCTGTGGCAGGAGGTATCGGATGGCGGCGCCATTGCACGCATGACGGTCTCAAACGACGGCGCGCCTGCCCCCGTATCGTATCGCGAGGGAACGGGTATTCCAGGTATGAGGCATGTCGCGCAAAATCTGGGCGGCAGCCTGGAGGTCCATGCCGCCCCGCCCTTTACGCTTGCGGTATCCATTCCGCTGAACTCCAACGCAACGGTCCAAAGGAGAAGCTCATGATTCGTATCCTTATCGTCGAAGACCAAGCCATCCTGCGCGAGAGCCTCGCGCGCTCTGTTGGCGACCAGCCCGACATGACCGTTGTTGCCGCCATCGCCGATGCCTCAGATGCCTTGGACGTTGCGCTCAAGGAGCGCCCGGACATGATTTTGATGGACGTGTGCACCGAGCACGATTCCAACGGCATCGTGGCGGCGGCGCGCATCAAAGAGCGGCTGCCCGAGTGCCGCATCATTATCATGACGGGCATGCCCGAGATTACGTTTGTGGATCAGGCGCGCGAGGCAGGCGTCGACAGCTTTGTGTACAAGAACGTCGGCATCGATGAACTCTTTGCCGTGATGCGTTCCACGCTGGCAGGTTACTGCACGTTTCCCAAGCCGCCCGAGAGCATCTTTTCGGGCACGGCGGCCCTCGACGACGTTGAGCTGTCGATCTTGCGCCTTGCCTGCGAAGGCAAGAGCCGTCGCGAGATTGCGGCCGAGTTGTTTATGAGCGAGGGCACCATCAAGCGCCGCATCTCGGAGATTCTCAACAAGACCGGCTACGACAACATCATGCGCCTGGCCGTGCACGCGGTGACCGAAGGCAGCATCGTCCCCAATATGGAGCGCTAGCGCTCGTTACCTATCGGCACACAAGACGGGGCCGCAGGATCAACTCCTGCGGCCCCGTCTTGTGTGCGCGGATGTGTCCGCCAATCCGCGGCTGTCGTGGTCTGCCGTTACGCGATGGTTGCGCTGTAGGAGGCGACGTCCTCGTAGGAATCGGTTAGGTAGGCGTCGATGCCAATGGTCGTGTTGACCAGGTCGTCGAGGCTATCGAGCGCGCCGTTCGAGAAGGTGAATTCCTCGGTGGCGTTGGTGCCGGGCATCAGGTGAGCCGAGAACCAGGGTTCCTTCATGGTGCCGTTGACGTTGGTCTTACCGCTGGGAGCGTAGAAGGTCAGGTCCTTGTCGCTCTTGTTGGTGATGTTGACGACAAAGCCGATGTCGCCCCAGTCGTCCTTGAACTTCTCGGTGATGGTGATGGTGCACAGATCGTCATCGGCGACGGTGACGGCGGGGGAGATTTCGACACTCTGGACGTCGTCGTCTTCGACGGCCTCATCGATCTCCTCTTCCTTTTCGGCAGCCTCGCGATCCTTCTTTACCGTGCCGGACAGATCCTTGTCGGACTTGGTGAAGACAAGATTGCCGTCATCCTCTTCGAGGATGAGTTTGCCGTCCTTGAGCTTCATGTCGTGCGACTCGTCTTCGGCGGTGATGGTTACGGTGGTGGCGTCCTTGGCCTCCCATTTAAGGTCGACAACCTCAAGGAACAGGTCGAGAGCGCCTGTGCCGTCCTCATCGAGAATCAGGATGCAGTGGACACCCCAATCCTCGAGCATATCCATGTACTCATCGGTCAGCTCTTCGCCCTCCAGGGTTCCACCCGAGAGCTCCCAGCTGCCGACGAAGTTGGCCTTGGGGTCCTTGCCGCCGCCGCTGCAGCCCGTCAGGGCAAAGGCGAGAGCTAGGACGCATGTCAGGAATGCGAGTACGGACTTTTTGAACGTTGTCTTCATGGTGTCCTCCTTCTTGTGTGAAAACCCATAGAAGCAAATGCGGGGGTGGCGGATCCCCCGCCAATTACCAGATAAAGGGGTTAGGGCCTGGGCGTTCCGCAGTTGCTGCAGAACTTACCGCCGTTTTCGCTACCGCAGTTGGGGCAGAACCACTTGGCCGGTGCCGGGGCGGGCGCGGGGCTGCCGCACTCGGGGCAGAACTTGCCGGTGTTGGTGGCGCCGCAGCTGCAGGTCCACGTGCCGGCCGCGGGCGCGGCGGCGGGGGTCGGTGCGGGGGCGGGAGCAGGTGCCGGTTGCGGGGCGGCCTGCTGCTGCGCCTGGCCGGCGGCGAACAGCTGGCTGGCGTTCATGCCACCCATGCCGCCTGCCATGCCCATGCCCATAAAGCCGGCCATCGCGCCGTTGGGGTTGGCCGCCGCCGCGCGCATCGCGTCGCTCTGGGCGCTGGCGATGTTGGCGGCTGCCATGGTGGGATCGCGCATGACCGCGGCCTTCTGCAGGTCCTTGATCATCTGCTCGTCTTCTTGCGAAGCGGCGATGGAGTTGACGCCAAAGCTCACGATCTCGACGCCGCGCAGGTCGCGCCAGTCGGCGGAGAGAACCTCGTTGAGCGCGCGGGCGAGCTCGGTGGTGTGGCCGGGGATGGCGCTGTAGCGGATGCCCATCTCCGAGATCTTGGCAAAGGCGGGCTGCAGGGCGGTGAGCAGCTCGGACTTAAGCTGGCTGTCGATCTTGTCGCGCGTGTAGCTATCGGTCACGTTGCCGCACACATTGGTGTAGAACAGCAGCGGGTTGGTGATGCGGTACGAATACTCGCCGTTGCAGCGCACGGAGATGTCGACGTCCAGGCC
>CAKUEZ010000119.1 GCA_934646965.1 uncultured Collinsella sp.
CCACATCCATAATCCGACAAATAGGCCCAATGCTTGCACATTAGAACCGTATATAGTCGAAAGTATACCCCGAGCGGACGCAAACGGCCGAATTCCGGTTACGTTAACGCCTCATACGGACATGGATATAGCCTAATCTCCATATCGGACTAAAATCATGACATCGAGCAACCTTCTCATGCGAGGATTCTATGACGGCAAGTACAACGACTGCGGCAAATAAAAAGGGTTCGGCGGAGCCGGGCTACGACAAAACCGCCCAGCGCATCCTCAATCTTTTCTTTGTGCTCAACAGTTCGCCCGAACCGCTGAGCACCGAGCAAATCGTCCTAGATTCCGATTTGGGCTACGGATCGGGCAATATCGAATCGGACAAACGCAAGTTCCGTCGTGATCGCGAAAAGCTGCTCGAGCGCGGCATCGTTATTAAGGAGGTGCGGGCACCCGGCGCCCAGGAGACCGAAGAAAGCACCTGGACGGTTGACCGCGACCACACGTTTGCCGCCGGCGGCTTGATTACCGCCGATGACGCGGACATCCTTATGGACGCCATAGACCAGACGCTCGCCGCCGGATCGTCGACTTTTTTTACCCCGCTTGCCGACATTCGGTCCAAGATCGCATACCTGACCGGCGAGACGGACGCCCCGGAGACGTCCGCCCGTCGCTCCCCTATGGTTGATGCCGTATGGAGTGCTTTTGCCGAGCGCTGTGCGCTGCGCTTCCTATATCAAAACGGACGCGGGGAACAGCGCCAACGCACCGTCTGTGTCTACGGCATGTTCGAGCGCGAGGGCATTTCGTATTTCTGCGGTCTGGACGATGCATCCGGTACCGTTAGGACATTTCGCTGCGACCGCATCGTCCGCGCCTGGAAGCCCTCTGGCTCCTACACCATCCCCGGCGACTTTAACCTTAATGACCAGCTATTCTTTGAGTTCGATTTTTCCGACCGTGACCCCATCGCGGCTACATTCTCGTTTGCCGACGATACGCCGGCGGACATGGTCCGCGCCCTCACGCGAGGACGCGGAAACCTCGATCGCACTGGCGAAAGATGGATATGGACCGTTGACGTACGCGACTTAGATGCCGCCGCTTCATTTTGCATGAGGCACAGTGCCGACAGTATGAGACCCGTGGCGCCCGATGCGCTCAAACAGGCTTGGAATCGCCTTATCGAAAGGACGGTGAATGCCCATGTCCGCGCGTAAACTCACGAGCGAGCAAAGGCTCTCGCGCGCCATCGACATCATGGAAGCCCTCTACGCCGCCGGCGAGAAGGGCATAGACCGCAATGAAATCTGCAGCCGATACGATATCACCGGCGCTTCACTCGACGAGATTGTCGGCATCGTTTCGACGCTCGCCGACCGAGAATCGGGAGCTCGCGTCATTTGCGAATGTCGCGACGACCGCATCATCCTTACAGGCGAAGCGGGCCGAGTGCTGCCGCTGCGTCTGAGCGCGGCAGAGGGCGCCGTACTCAATCACGAACTCGAATCGTTGGGCATTGAGCCGGCGACGGCAGCGCGCATCCGCCGCGCGCTCCTGCCCGAGAAGCTGGGATACAATCAGCGCGTTATCGACACCGTTGCGCGCGGCTCCCATTGGCAGCAGCTGAATTGCGCCATTCAGGACGGCGTTCGCTGCCGCATCACCTACCGCTCGCTTTGCGACGAGCACGCGCGGGAGCGTACCGTTGACCCCCTGCGTATCACTACGAGCGGCGACAGCATGTACCTGATGGCTTGGGACACCGAGCGAGATGCAGAGCGTCGCTATCGGCTCGATAAAATTGAGGCGATCGTCTTGACTGAGGACTCGGTCGAACGGCATCACCCGAAGATTACGACTCTCCAAGACTCGCTTGCGAACGCAGGGCGTGAGGCAAAACTCGCGATGCCGTCCAATCTTGCCGCCAGCTTGGACTGGGCGGGCATCACGTCGGTCACCCAGGCTGGCGAGGATACGGCAATCGTGTCCGTTCACTATACGTCCGAGGTATGGCTATTTGCCCAAGTCATGGCAAAGGGCGGAGCCATCCGCATCATGGATGACCCCGCCCTATCGGAGCGCCTGTGCAATTATGCGGAGACGCTCATCTGCCAGCTCTAGTGTCGTCGGTCATGCGCCTGTCGCCACAGCTGCAGGTAATGGCCGATCTGGGCCGATTCGATACGCTGATATGAGGTGGTGGGCAGCGACGTCAAAAACTTCTTGCCGTACCCCTTCGTTACCAAGCGAGGATCCGCCAAGATCAGCACGCCGCTATCGGTCGACGAGCGAATCAGGCGTCCCGCAGCCTGCTTAACCTCGAGCACTGCCTCGGGCAGCGAATATCGTGCCCAGGCACGGTCTTCGCGCAGGTTGCGCTCACAGGAGAGCGGGTCAGTGGGGCTGGAGAACGGCAGCTTGGGAATGATGACGCAGCGCAGCGTCTCGCCGCTGGCATCGAAACCCTCCCAGAAGGCCTTGAGGGCGAAAAGCGATGAGGTCGGCTCGTTAATGAACCGGTCGCGCAAGCGGCGCGGCGACGAGTTGCGCTGTTGGCAGCTGAGCTCCAGACCTGCTCGCGCGAGCTTGGGCTCTACGCGGGCATACAGGTCTTCCATGTCGCGCCGGTTGGTAAACAGCGTGAGTACCGATCCGCCCATGGCGAGATGCGCATCGACCAGTACATGTTCAAGGGATGCCAGGTATGCCTCGCGGTCGCGTGGATCGGGAATATCCCCGGCAACGACCACGGCCATGTTCGAATCGAAGTCATAGCTCGAATCCAAATGTAGCGACGATGACGTCGAAGCACCGATGCGATCGAGGCCGACGGCGTGGTTAAAGTGTTCGAAGCTCTTGGAGACCGTCATGGTCGCCGAGGCAAAGATGGCCGTGTGGACCTCGGGCAGCCACTCGGTCGCCAGAGCTTCGCCAATGTCGATGCGCTCAGCGGTCATCGACTCGCCACCGGCACGTAGGCGACGGTTGACCTGAAGCGAGTACACATAGTGCTCGTCAGTGCCCTCAATGATGAGCTTGAGGTTCTCGGCCAGCTCGTGCAGGCGGCGGGAGATATCGCCCAAGTCGACAACGACCTCGGGCTTGTCGGTGGCAACAGCCTGCACCAGCGCATCGACGCTCTTGTCCGCTTGCTCCAAGGCGTCGATGGCGGTATGGGCCGACGGCAAAAAGTCATGCCAGTCGTCCGACTCGCGCAGCTCCGGGCCTATCCACAGGTTCGCGTTGTCATAGCCACCGCGGGCGCGACGGCCAAGCTCGCGCACGCCATCAAACACGTCGGCGATCGCCATGCTCGCACGTGCGACGGTGGACGTCGCCTTGGCAGTAAGTCCCAGGTAGAGCGTAGAGCCCTCGGATGTCGCCAAATCGTGGGAGACTTGGCTCAGCGCGCCAGCGCTTGAGCCACCCAGGCGCTCAAACAGAACGCGCGACTCATCTGCCGAGACCACGCGTGCCCACTGACGGCGCGCCTCGCGCTCAATGGAATGGGCCTCGTCGATTACCCAATGGCGAATCGGAGGCAAAATCCTGCCCTCGGCCGCAACGTTGCGAAACAGCAGGGAATGGTTGGTAACCACCACATCGGCATGCGCGGCACGGCGGCGGGCACCGTGGACCAGGCATTTATCGGGGAAGAACGGGCAGAGGCGACGGGCACACTCGCGCGATGCCGTCGTAAAGTCGGGACGGTTGACGCTGCGCCAGCGAATGCCAAGCGAATCAAGGTCGCCGTCAGCCGACTGACATACATAGGCCATGATCACGGCGACTGCCGTAAGCGTGTCGGCTGGATCGCGCTTGGTGGTAATTTCGACTTGGCCGCGACTCATGCGCTCGAGCTTGCGCAGGCACGGATAGTGGTCGTAGCCCTTGAGTGCGCAAAACGACAGGCCGTCAGGCAGTTGCTCGGCAAGTTTTGGCAGCTCATGATACATAAGCTGATCGGCGAGGTTATTCGATTTGGTCGCAATGCCAACCGTGATGTTGTTGCGGCGCGCCGCCTCGGCGAAAGGCACCAGATAGGCCATCGATTTACCGACACCTGTCCCCGCCTCGATCACACGGTGCGTTCCCGTAACAAGCGCGTCGCGAACCTCAAGTGCCATCGCAATCTGCTCGTCGCGCGGCTCGTAGGTGGGATACATGCGATTGACCAGACCGCCCGGGGCATAGTCCGCCTCGATCTCCTCACGACTCGGCATCTTGAGGACCGGCAGCTCGTCGGCGTCCACCCGGTCATCGGCGCGATCGGCCTTGAGCACATCGGCGCGGGCGGCGCTGAGGGAGAAGATAGAACCGGGGTTCTGCCCCGCTAAGAACGAGAAGATGGGACGATAGGACCAAGGCACATCGGGGTGCATATCGGCCAGGCGCGCCATGAGGCCCTGGGGCAAGTCGGTGAGCGCCACGAGCAGCACACGCCATACGCCGCACAAAGCGTCGACGTCGGCGTTGGCGCGGTGCGACACCGAGTCGCATCCAAACAGATCGGCCATAAAGGACAGTTTGTGTGAGGCCAGCCGAGGCAGCGCTATGCGCGACAGCGCCAGCGAATCGATCCAGATATCGCTTACGTTGACGCCGCCTTTGACCGACTCGATAAACGAGCGGTCGAACGTGGCGTTATGTGCGATCACCGGGCAACCACCGACAAAATCGGCGAGAGCGGCAACGGCCTCCACGGCCGACGGGGCATCTGCCACATCGGCATTCGTAATACTCGTGAGCTCGGTAATCTCGGCGGGAATCAGCTGTTTGGGATGCACGAAGGTATCGAAACGGTCAACGACCTCGCGGCCCGAAAGGCGGGCCGCCGAGATCTCGATCAGCTCATTGTCCTGCACCGAAAGACCCGTGGTCTCGGTATCGAGGACGATAACGTCTTCCTCGATGAGGCCGAAGGACTGCGTTTTGGCGCGTTCGGCGAGCGTGGCATAGGCATCGATGACAAACTGCGGCGTTCCTGACGAAACCGCGTCCTCGATTAGCATGCAATGCCCGCTCGACGAAGGCCCATACGGATCAGGCTGTCGCAGACCTGCGGGAATGTCATGTCGTCGGTATGGCGAATCTCATCCGGATACAGCGACGTATCGGTCATGCCGGGAATGGTATTGGTCTCGAGGATAATGGGGCCGTCCTCGCTCACGATAAAGTCGCTGCGCGAGATGCCCAGGCAACCGAGAGCCTTGTGGGCGGCACAGGCAAGTTCCTGGGCGCGGGCGTAATTCTCGGGCGAAATCTGCGCCGGAATGCGATGGATGTCCGTGGGGTCGACGTACTTCACGTCCAGATCGTAGAACTCGCAGTCCTCGGGCTTACGGATCTCGACAATCGGCAGAGCACGCACGTCGTCCTCGCCGTACACGCCGACGGTGATCTCGGTTCCCTCGATGCACTTCTCGACCAACACTTTGTCGCCGTACTCAAACGCCTTGGCGATGGCCGCCGGCAGCTCGGAGGGCTCATGGACCAGGGAAATGCCATAGCTGGAACCGTTGACGGCCGGCTTTACAAAGCAGCGCTCGCCGCAAACCTCGACGATATGATCGACATCGACCTCATCGCCTACCTCGAGTGCGAGACCGGGGGCAATGGGAATGCCCGCCTTGGCGTACAGGAGCTTGGAGACCTCCTTGTCCGCACCGCAGGCGCTTGCAAGCACACCGGAGGCCGTGTAGGGGATACCCAGGGTCTCCATGGCACCCTGCATGGCACCATCCTCACCGCCGGCGCCGTGCATGGCGATAAACGCCACGTCAAAACCGCCGGTCGCCATGGTTACCATAAAATCATCGGCGGCCGTGTCGAGCAGCTCCACCGAGGTGTAGCCGGCTTCCTTCAGGGCCACCACGACGTTCTTTCCCGAATTGAGCGAGATCTCGCGCTCGGCGGAATGACCGCCCGCCAAGACCGCTACGTGCATGTTCTCTAGGCTTTTACCCGGCATGGGCAGACTCCTCCTCTATAATTTCTGCAGCTGATACCATATTGTAGCGATACCGTCTACGTTTCCCCAAAATCGAAAGGCTTCCATGAATCCCAGGACTAAATCTCAGGACATTCGCGACTTGAGCCAAAACGATAT
>CAKUEZ010000120.1 GCA_934646965.1 uncultured Collinsella sp.
CGCCTTTAGACGCGAGCCCGGGGCCCGTGGGTTATACCCTAAGAGCAAACCACCCTTTTTAAGGGTGGTTCTGATTAAAAATCGGCGCCCCACCGCGGCGCGTTACGACTCCCCGTCGGGCATGATTCTATGCACCTCGCTGGTCGCCTACGCCGTCTGCGCGACGCCCGGGCGGAGGTAGTGCTGGGTCTTTGCTTTATGGGACGTGTTGGCGTGCTATTTTTTTGGCTGTAAGACATGGGGGTGACTTACAGCCTCTTTTGTCTGATCCTTCCTGCCGCGTACCCTTTGTTGTCCGTATCGCTTTATCGGTATATTGGTATGATGTGAGATGATTTATCGGTCCACCGATATTCTTTTTGGTGCTGCGGTACGCCTTCTAGTGATAGCGGGCGGTCGTTATTTTCTAGGAGCTTGCAATG
Organism: uncultured Collinsella sp.; assembly: GCA_934646965.1. Taxonomy (GTDB): domain Bacteria; phylum Actinomycetota; class Coriobacteriia; order Coriobacteriales; family Coriobacteriaceae; genus Collinsella. The sequence goes on from CAKUEZ010000120.1 coordinate 423, forward strand.
ATTGATTACCGCAATCCGTATACGCCCGGTGCCGGTGCGATGCCCAAATACCTTGCTGGGCGCGATGATATTCTTGAATCAGCTTCTCTTCAGCTTAAGGCCCTTGCAGCAAACTATCAGAGCCGCTCGCTTGTTTTGTACGGCCTTAGGGGCGTTGGCAAAACGGTATTGCTTAACTCAATCGAATCAATAGCCGAGGGGGAAGGTGTTCTTGTTCGCCACATCGAGGTCGAAGAGAAGAAAGGTCTAATCGCTCCCTTGGCTTCGGCCTGTTGTTCACTGTCTGCTTCGCTTAATAAATTTGAACTCGTTAAGAGTAAATTGGAACAGATTAAGAATCTGTTTACCTCGTTAACACTGTCGGTTGATGCGGGGGATGGTTCACTATCTTTGGGCTTTAACGAAGAGGCTCTTGGGACATCCCTCGCCTCGTCTCATAATTTGTCGGGCGACTTTACCGATGTGCTTGTTGTACTCGGTAAATATGCTCAAGCTGCGGGTTCCTCTATATTTATTGGAATTGACGAGCTACAGTATGCAAGTGAAGAAGAACTTGAAGCTCTAACGTGCGCGCTTCACCGTGCGACTCAGCTTGGCCTTCCCGTTATGTTTGGCTGTGCTGGATTGCCTAAGCTTCTAAAGATGTTGGGCGAAGCTAAAACCTATTCCGAGAGGCAATTTAATTTTGTGAAGGTCGATTCGCTTCCTCGCGACAAATCGGTTGAAGCGATTGTGAGGCCCGCGCAAAAGCTTGATGTTCTCTATTCCGATGAGGCGGTTGACGCAATCATCGACTACACGGAGGGGTATCCGTATTTCATTCAGGAGCTTTGTTCGACCATTTGGACATCGTCCGATAACAAGTGTATTTCATTGGAGACTGTTCTCGAATGCACTTCTTTAACTGATATCCGCCTTGACGAGGGTTTCTTTAGCGTTCGATACGATCGATGCACCCCAAGGCAAAAGGAGTTTTTGATTGCGATGGTTCGCTGTGGCGAGCTTCCTTGTACGATTGCAAATGTGGCTCATTATATGGAGAGTAATGTTTCGTCTATTGGACCCTTGCGTGCTCAGTTAATTAGCAAAGGTATGATTTATTCTGCCGCAAGGGGGGAAGTCGATTTTACTGTTCCTCAGTTTGATCGTTATCTGAGGCGAACGGAACAAATCGTCTAGATACTTAAGCAGGAAGCCCCGCACGGCGATGGTGCTGCGCGGGGCTTCCTGGCCTTGTGTATGCGGCTGTCCGTTTCGGCCGTTGGGTTTCTACGCCTCCGTGGGCTCCACGCCCAGCTCGTTGCGGACGAGCTCGAAGGCCGCGGCGATAGCCTTGTCCATGTCGTAGTACTTGTAGCCGCCCAGGCGACCGGCGAAGATCACGTCGCCCTCCTGCGCCGCCAGCTCCTCGTACTGCTTGTACAGCGCCTCGTTCTTGGCGTCGTTGATGGGGTAGTAGGGCTCGTCGCCGGGCTTCCAGTCGGCCGGGTACTCGCGCGTGATGACGGTCTTGTCCTGCGTGCCGAACTCGAAGTGCTTGTGCTCGATGATGCGCGTGTAGGGGACCTCGCGCTCGGTGTAGTTGACCACGGCCACGCCCTGGTGGTCCTGCTCGTCGAGCGTCTCGGTCTCAAAGCGTAGGCTGCGGTACTCGAGCGTGCCCAGCTTAAAGTCGTAGAACGCGTCGATGGGGCCGCAGTAGATCGTCTTGGCGGCGATATCGGGCTCGGCAGCGATCAGCTCCTTGTACTCAACGCCGCAGCGGACCTCGATGCCGTCGAGCATGTTGGCGACCATCTTGGTGTAGCCGCCCATGGGGATGCCCTGGTAGCGGTCGTTGAAGTAGTTGTTGTCGTAGGTAAAGCGGCAGGGGAGGCGCTTGATGATGCTCGCGGGCAGGTCCTTGCAGTCGCGGCCCCACTGCTTCTCGGTGTAGCCCTTCACGAGCGTCTCGAAGATGTCGCGGCCGACAAGGGACAGCGCCTGCTCCTCGAGGTTCTGCGGCTCGCCGATGTTCTCGGCGGCCACCTGCTCGGCGATCTTGGCCTTGGCGTCTGCCGGCGTGACGACGCCCGGCCACATCTTGGCGAAGGTGTTCATGTTGAAGGGCATGTTGTACATGTTGCCGTGGAAGTTGGCGACCGGCGAGTTGACGTAATTGTTGAACTCGGCGAAGCGGTTGACGTAGTCCCAGACGTTCTTCATGGAGGTGTGGAAGATGTGGGCGCCGTAGCGGTGGACCTGGATGCCCTCGACGTCCTCGGTGTAGATATTGCCGGCGATGTGGTCGCGGCGGTCGATGACCAGGACCGACTTGCCGGCACCCTTGGCGGCGTTGGCGAAGACGGCGCCCGAAAGGCCGGCACCGACGACGAGATAATCGTACTGGGACATGGATATGCTCCTTTGTATGTCAATTGGACAGATACGTAAGATTTGGGACAAACATATCTGATTAATTTGTCCCATAGGTTAGTGTAGCAGATGGGATTTTAGCAACTCCAGTGCGTGGGCGTAGCCTTGGAGGCCTTCGCCGGTGATGGTGGCGAAACAGGCTAGGCGCGCATAGCTCACCTGGCGGAAGTCCTCGCGGGTCTCGACGGCACTGATGTGGACCTCGACTGCCGGGATGGCGACGGCCTTGAGGGCGTCGAGGATCGCGACGCTCGTGTGCGTGTAGGCGGCCGGGTTGATGACGATGCCGTCGACCTTGCCGTAGGCCTCCTGGATTTTGTCGACGATACTGCCCTCGTGGTTGGACTGGAAGACCTCAACCTCGTCAAAGCCCTGCGCGGCGCCTGCCTCCTGGCAAATCTGTACCAGACGGTCGTAGCTGTCGCTGCCGTAGATGCCCGGCTCACGAATGCCGAGCATGTTCAGATTGGGGCCGTTGATGACGAGTGCTTTCATGGTTGCTTCCTTTGCGGTTAGGCGATGTGCTGGCAGGCCTTGGGACTCGACGTTTTCCCAGATAAAACCTGCCAAAATAAACCTGTCCCTTTTTGGTAGGTATTAGAGGGTGTCGAGGAGGGCGCGGGCGGTGTTGGCGGCGCTGTCGCGCGAGTCGATGATGTGGTCGGCCCAGGTGCGGTAGCGGGGCATGCGCTGTTCGGCAAGCTTGTCGATGCCGTCGCGCGCGGTGATGGGGCGGCCCTTGTGGGCGAGCTCGTCGAGCTTGCGGTTGAGCATCACGATCTGGCTGTTCTGGTGCAGCAGCGGGTAGTTCTCGTCGCGCGTGACGACGCCGCCGCCGGTGGAGAGCACCAGGCCGCTGCGTTTGGAGATGTCGGCCAGGGCCGCCGTCTCCTGCTCGCGGAAGGCCGGCTCGCCGCACTCGACGATAAAGTCGGCGCAGGGCATGCCGAGGCGCTCCTCGAGAGCGCGATCCAGGTCGATGTGCTCGCGGCCGGTAAGCTGGGCTACCTGCTCGCCCACGCGAGTTTTGCCCGAACCGGGCATACCGATCAGGGCGATGTTCTGCTCACGGCGGGATAGGCGTTCCGTTACGTCCAGGATGCGCTCACGCGGGGTGACCTGGCCGGTGTAGCGCTCGACGGCTTGTGCGGCCTGGGCCACGAGCATCAGCAGGCCGCCGATGCAGGGGATACCGCGGCGCTCGGCCTCGAGCATCAGGCCCGTACGGGCGGGGTTGTAGACGATATCGATGACGCCTTCGAGCGCGTCGAGACCCTCGAGCGTGCAGGGTGCGTCTGGGCAGTGGGGGAACATGCCAGCGGGTGTGCAGTTGACGAGTAGCGCGGCGTCGGATTGCTGCGCGATGTTGTCGTAGTTGACCTCGCTTTTGCGACCTACGGGTACGACGATGGCGCCCAGGTCGGTGAGCACCATGCTCGCCGTGGTACCGGCACCGCCCGTGGCACCGAGCACGAGGGCTTTCTTGCCGGCAACCTCGACACCTAGCTCCTCGACCAGGCACTGAAAGCCAAAATAGTCGGTGTTGTCGCCGCGCAGGCGGCCGTCGGGCAGGCGCGTGATGGTGTTGACGTTGCCCATGCGCTCGGCGAGTGGGCTCAGCTCGTCCAGGTACTCCATGACGGCGCGCTTGTAGGGAATGGTCACGTTGGTGCCCTCCCACTCGTCACCCGTCATAAAAGTCGCGAGGTCCTCGGGCTCGCGCTCAAAGCGCACGTACTCTAGGCCCGCGAGCTCCTTGTAGATGGTCGGGGTGTAGCTGTGGCCCAGCACGCGGCCCAGCACGCCGTAGGGGCGGGTTGCGGCGGTATTGGTCATCTAGAGCACCTCCGTGTAGCTGCCAAAGTAGGTGAAGCTCTCGCACACGTCGTCGATGGAATCGAGCAGGTCGTCGAGGGCCTTACTGCCAAAGGGGCAGTCCAGGTCAAAGTAGAACATAAACTCAAAGTCGTGCCCGGGGATGGGTCGGCTCTCGAGCTTGATGAGGTTGATGTTGAGCGCGTAGAAGCGCTCGAGCACGCGGTAGAGGGCGCCCGGCTCGTTGGCCGTGGTGATCATGAGCGAGGTGCGGTTGGCGCCGGGGTAGACACGCGGTTCGCGGCTGATGACGACGAAGCGCGTGTAGTTGTTATCCGAGTCCTGGATGTTGGGCTCCAGCACCTCCAGGCCATAGAGCGCCGCGCAGCTGCGCGATGCGATGGCGGCGACGTCGGTGCGCTCGGAGTTGGCGACCATCTCGGCCGACATGGCCGTGTTGGGATACTTGGTGGCATGCAGGTCGTGGGCCTCGAGAAAGCCGGCACACTGGGCGATGGCCTGACCGTGGCTGTAAACCTCGCGCACGTCCTGTAGCTTGGTGCCGGGCTTGACGAGCAAGTTGTGGTCGATCTTGAGGCGCAGCGAGCGCACAATGTGGAAGTCGAACTGTGCGAGCAGGTCGTAGACGGCGTTGACCGAGCCGGCGGTGGAGTTTTCGATGGGCAGCACGCCAAACTCGCAGAAGCCGTCGCGCACGGCGCGCATGACGCCCTCGAAGGTCTCGAAGAACGCGATATCGGGCACATCGAAGAGCTTGCACGCGGCGATTTGGCTGTAGGCTCCTTCGACGCCCTGGCAGGCGACGCTGGCCGTTTGGGGGAAGGGCGTGTCAGAGGCCGCAGCCGTGGCGTGGGCCTTTTGCGAGACCGTGATGCCCTTGAGCTCGTTGATGTAGCGCTGCTGCTCGGCCTTGCTCATACTCATGAGGAGGCGGAACAGAGTGATGGTCTGGGCCTCATAGCGCTCGGGCGCGCGGCTGGCTAGGTTGTTGAGCTTGGAGCGCTCGCGGGCGGGGTCGAAGACGGCCTTGCCCATCTCGATTTTTGACTTGGCGACCTCGGTGGCAATGTCCATGCGCTCGACAAAGCTGTTGAGAAGCGTGGTGTCGATGCCATCGATGGTCTGGCGAATATCGGCAAGGTCCATGGGGACCCCTTTCACATGTCGGTGATTTTTCTGGGACGGGGATTAAATAATCATTAGGTACACAATGATTATTTAATCCCCGTCCCAGAAAAATCACTGGGTGGGCGTGGGGGCCGGAGTTGGCCCCCACGGGGATTACTAGCGCTGGGCGGCGTCCTCGAGGAGGGCGTCCCAGATGGCCAGCGCGGCGGCTGCTTCGGCTACGGGGACGGCGCGCTGGACGATGCAGGGATCGTGGCGGCCGTGGACCGAAAGC
>CAKUEZ010000121.1 GCA_934646965.1 uncultured Collinsella sp.
GTCAAGATTTTCCCGCGCGACTTTGAGGCAAAGGAGCGTGTGCTCGACCATATCGATGCGTATAACAAGCAGGTCAAAGCCGCCGGGCACGACGAGCAGGCAATCTCGTACACCGACTACATGGGTATCATCATGGGCTCGGTGACCGATATCGTGAACACCATCAGCTTGGTGCTCATTGCGTTTGTGAGCATCAGCCTGGTGGTGAGCTCCATCATGATCGGCATCATCACCTATATCAGCGTGCTGGAGCGCAAAAAGGAGATCGGTATCCTGCGTGCCATTGGCGCGTCGAAGCGCAACGTGGCCAACGTGTTCAATGCCGAGACCTTTATCGAAGGCCTCATCGCCGGCGTCTTTGCTGTCGTTGTCGTGGTGCTCGTGAGCTTACCGGTCAATGCCTGGGCGCTTGCGACCAAGCAGGTTCCCAACCTGATGAGTCTGCCCGTGCAGGATGCGCTGGTGCTCATTGCGATCTCGGTACTGCTGACGGTCGTCGCCGGCCTGCTGCCGGCCCGCAGCGCGTCCAAAAAGGATCCCGTGGAGGCCCTGCGCTCCGAATAATGTGACAAAGGGACGGTCCCTTTGTCACATTGAGACCCTTGCGAAATCGGGGTCTAATACTATTCCCGAGAAGTGAACGAGTCAAAATGGACCCTCGAAGCATCGGCACTTTTGAGAGGCTATTTCCTGCGGTTTTGCCAGTCAAATCCTGCGGGTTTGGCGTCAAAAAATGTCGATGCTTCGGGGGTCCAAAAACGGTCGTTCACTTCTCGGAAAAAGTATTAGACCTCGCCGCACAGGGCTAGCGGACATCAGCAACGTAGAGCGTGAGGCGGATACTTGGATGGGTGTACTCGTCAAACTCGTCCTCGGGGTCCGTGTCAAATGAGCAGTACGTTTTGATGGGGTCGTCACTCGTTCTGATAGAGATTCTCTCGTAGAGCGAACCGCTCAAAAAGGCCTGCCTAAACTCTTCGGGGAGCTTCTGCGGTGCTAGGAGCTCAGGGCTTACGGTCTTGACGTCTATGGTTTGGACGACAGAGGAAAGCTCGTCAAAGTCGAGTTCGGTACGGGCGAGGTTGTCCTCGAGGCTCGCATCGGGGTCGATCTCTGCCGTGTAGCTCACTCCTGTGAGCGTTCCCTTGTTGTCAAAATCCAGGTATGTATAGGTCTTCTGGGTATCGGAGTCGCCGTCGCGCAGATAACCGCGGACGTGGTAGCCGTAATCTTGATATCGCTCGTAGGGGTCATCGGCGGACACGTACTCGCATGAGGGCTCCAGCGCCTTGCGGGCGATAGCGATCTGTTCGGCCGCAGCCGCGGCGTTCTCCTGCATCTCGATGTTTCCTTGCGCCAGCTGCGGGATATAGGCACCGCATACGATTGCGAGGGGCAGCGCCACAAGCGCGATGATCCACTTTTTTGCACGGGGGATAGGCACACCGCAGGCCTCTGCCATGGCTTTTGCGTTGGCGAAGCTCTCGACAAGCACATCTGCTGTGGTGGCGACGGTGCCTACGGCGGCAGCGACTTCTGCCGCGCCGGCCAGGTTGTGTGCACTCTCGTTGTCGCTGTTCTTAAGCAGACGCGCCGCTGCCTGCGTGCCAACAGCGCTTGCGATTTGTGCCGAGCGGTCTTTCTCGCTCTGCTCAACGGCGAGCCGGTGCTGCATTTTCTTCCACTGCTTGCCGCGCATCCCAAGGCGCGGTGCGAGGGCGCAGTAGCAGAAGATGACGAGCTCGATGGCGGCGAGCAGCAAGGCTGCCATCATGCCCGTCTCTTGGAAGCCTTCGTGATGGAAGACGATGTCGTCGATCATTTCGAAGGGAATGATCAGTAAGGGCAGCACGAATGCCATAGCAAGCGCCGCGCCGGCAACCTTGGGACAGACGCAGTACCGCTGGATGCGTTTCTTTTCTTGCTCGGCGAGCTGCTGCATGGGGCCTCGACTCTCATCGTTTTTCGGGGGCGATGCGCACGCACTCTTGAGTATAGATGAGTGGAGGGTGTCTGTTGTTCAGACATGACGGTCAATAGCGTGCTGTTGGTGATTGTTCGATTGCGAGCGTCGTCTTTTGGAGCATGAAGTCGCTACCAAAGGATAAGTGGCGAGTGAGAGAGCTGCTGTGGGGCGGCCCTTCTAGTTGTTTGTGGGCGCCATTCACCTTCGTTGCACAGGGACGGTTGGAGGGCTGGTTGGCGTCAAGTAACCGCCTCCGCCTTGTGAGCCGCCTCAAGGACAAGGCATAATGCATGTGACAAAGGGACGGCCCCTTTGCCGCATTGATCTGAGAGTAGATGTTGATGATTCTATCGTTGGCCCCCATGGAGGGAATTACCGGGCATGTGTTCCGTCGCGTGCATGCGGAGTGCTTTGGTGCGCTCGACTGCTACTACACGCCGTTTTTGCCGCCGCCGCGAGTAGGCAATCGCTTTGGCGGCAAGGCGCTTAAGGAAGTCGATCCAGCTAACAACCAAGGGCTCAATGTGGTGCCCCAGCTCATGTCCAAGAATGCGGACGAGTTTGTGTGGGCGGCACAGGTGCTCGCTGACATGGGTTACCACGAGGTCAATCTCAACTTGGGGTGCCCCTCGGGGACGGTTGTCGCCAAGGGCAAGGGTTCGGGATTCTTGCGCAACTTGGACGAGCTCGAGGTGTTCTTGAGCGACGTGTGCGAACGCTCGCCGCTGCCGGTGTCGGTCAAAACTAGGTTGGGGCTCGAGGACGACGCTGAATACGAGCGCGTGCTCGACCTCTATTGCCGCATACCGCTGGCGGAGCTGATTGTGCACCCGCGCGTTCAAAAGGACCGCTATACGGGCTCGCCGCGCAAGGAGTTTTACGGCGAGACGTTGGAGCGGGCACCGTTTCCCGTGGCCTACAACGGCGACATTTTCGATCTTGAGGACATGGACGCGCTGGTGGAGGCCTATCCCGGCACGCGCCACGTGATGCTGGGGCGCGGTTTGCTCGCGAACCCTGCGCTTGCCCGCATGGTCAAGGGCGGCCCTGCTGCCACGGCCGTCGAGTTGCAACGCTTCCATGACACGCTGTTCGCGGCGTATGCAGAAGAGATTGGCGGCAACGCGGTCTTTCGCATGAAGGAGTGGTGGTTCTACGCCAAGTGCGCTTTCGCCGATCCCGCCACCGTCCACAAGCTTGTGCGCAAGACCAAGAAGGTCGACGAATATCGCGCCGCCGCCGACCGCGTCTTCCACGAGCAACCGCTCGCGCCCACAGCCCGCTTCCGCGGCTAACCAGTCATCGGGGACGTTCTTTAACGACTGGTCATTTAAGAACGTCCCCGATGACTACCCAAAAGTTGTACACCAGCATCCAAAGATGTCGAAAAATGTCGTTTTTGGATGCTGGTGTACATGTTTGAAAACAGTATTGTCTCCGCTATCTGACGGCTTGGACGGCAAGTGCTTCTATTACGCGCTCGGCACCGGCGTCGATCAGAATGCTGCGATTGGCGATTTCTGTCGGAGCGACTGCCTCGCCAAGGTTAACGCACGCGTACGTGGCGCGCTCGTTTTTGGCTGTCATCTGCCAAAACGGGTACTTGATGATGACGGGCGTGTTGCCGCCCACGCCAAGCTCCAGAAACAGTACGCGCATGCCGTTGTGTCGGCGTAAAAAGTCCTGATAGCGATCGGCTGCTGCATACCAGCCCTTATCCTGCACAAACGTATCGTCGGCGCGTAGGTTCATCGTAAGCGGGGCGCCACAGTGAGGGCAATGGGGCACAAGCGCAGATGGAATGCGCAGGTCCTGTTGGTCGGCGACCATATGGCGTACGAGCCCTTCGTTGTCCCATGTCTCCTGGCAGCAGGGCTTGCTGCACTGGAACAGGCCGTAGTCTCCCTGCGTGTAGAAGAGTCGCTGCTTGTCAAAGCCGGCGCGCTGGAAACAATGGTCCACGTTTGTGGTCAGCACAAAGTAGTCGCGGTCGCGCACTATGCTCAAGAGCTGTTCGTAGAGCGGCGTCGGTACGGGATCGTATCGGTTGCACATGATGTAGCGGCTCCAAAACGCCCAGTACTCTTCGAGCGAATCATAGGGATAGAAACCGCCGGAATACATATCGGTAAAGCCGTAGCGTGCGGCGAAGTCACCAAAGAGCTTCTCGAAACGCTTGCCCGAATAGGTGTATCCGGCGGCGGTCGAGAGCCCTGCTCCGGCACCGATTACCACGGCGTCAGATGCATCGAGTGCGACTCGGAGCTTATCGATTTGTTTGGAGAAGGCTGCGGTAGATTGCCTCGTCAGACGCGAGAAAAACATTGAAGATCACCTTAAGGTTGGGGTCGTTATGGTCTAGATGATGACGAACGGTATCGATGGCCACGCGCGCGGCGGCATCTTGCGGATAACCAAACACGCCCGTCGAGATGCAGCAGAATGCAAGCGTGCCGAGTCCTCGGCGTGTCGCTTCTTCCAGGCAGCTGGTGTAGCAGCGACGTAGCAGCAATTCCTCGCGCGGGCCAGGCTTATGGCTGGGCACGATGGGGCCGACGGTGTGGAAAACGTAGCTGCTGGGCAGGTTGAACGCCGGTGTGACCTTGACACGCGCCGTTGGTTCCTCGTGCCCCTGCTCGTCCATGAGATTGGCACACGCCAGACGTAACTGCATGCCGGCGTAGGTGTGGATGGCGTTGTCGATGCAGCGATGCCCTGGCACAAAGCAGCCGAGCATTTGGCTGTTGGCTGCATTGACGATGGCATCGGTCCTAAGCAGCGTAATGTCGCCGCGCCAGATGGCAACGCGATCGCGGTAGGGGAGCGTGCTGGCATCGGTCGCTCCGCCGCGCTCAAGAAGGCGCTGCTGCAAGTAGGCGTCTTGTATGTCGAGCGTCTCGGCCGCAAACGCCTCGGGCGGGCGTACGTTCATGAGGGCTCGAAGCAAATCGCGTTGTTCGTTGGCTCCGACAGGTACAGCAATGCTGCGCCCGTCTGGTCGCTCATCGAGCAATGCCTTGATAAGCCAAACGCGGCGCTCGGCCTGATTCATGGCCTTCCTCCTGTTCGATTGAGATGGTTTCGCTCGACAGTAGTGTGCGGCCCAACGCGCCTCTGTAAAAGAAGGCACAAAAAGGTAAGCGCCGTGGAGCGGTATGCCCCACGGCGCTCAATGTGCGAAAGTTTGTGGCTGTTAGGAGTTTCGCACGAGCTGCTGATAGTCGGTGCCCCATTCCACTAGGGAATCGATGATGGGCATAAGGCTGTGCCCCAGCTCACTGAGTGCGTATTCGGTGCGGATGGGTGTCTCGGGGATGACGGTGCGCGTGATGAGGCCCGCGGTATCCATTTCCTTAAGGTTGGACGAAAGCACCTTTTGGCTAATGCCGGGGATAGCGCGATGCAGCGCGTTGAAGCCCATGGGATGGTCTATGAGCTGTTGGATGATATAGATCTTCCACTTGTTGCCAAAGAGTTGAAAACACGTGGCAACAGGGCAGGGAGGCAGTTCTTCTTTGGTAAGCATGGAGACTCCTCAATCGTGTGGACAGCTTTCATTATCGCAGCCGCTGTCGTTTGCGGCTACTACTTACCTTTTGGTAACTGGCTAATAGATTGGTGCCTTCTTTTTGTCGTTGCGCACTTTTTGCATGATGCATATAGACGCAAAGAGCGTCAAAAACTGGATGGCTTCGCCCGGCCATCCTCGACCGAAAGGAAATGCCATGTCCGAGAATCTCGAGAACGTCGCCGCTTTCGCCTCCTGCGGTACCGCCGATCCTGCGTCCGCTTGCGGCTCCGTCGACCCCAAGGCCGCTCCCGCTTGCGGTTCTGCCGATCCGGCTGCTGCTCCTGCCTGCGGCTCTGCTGACCCGGCTGCTGCCCCTGCCTGCGGCTCCGCTGATCCGGCTGCTGCTCCTGCCTGCGGCACCGCTTGCGGCGCTGCCGACGCTCAGTAAGCAATCGCTAGGAAGGGACTCGTAATGGATGCTCAGACTTGCCTCAAAAAGATGCAGCTTGCCGGGACGCTCTCTCTGGCAACCGTGGACGAAAGTGGCGCACCGCAAATTCGCTGCGTGAGCGC
>CAKUEZ010000122.1 GCA_934646965.1 uncultured Collinsella sp.
TCCTGCTCGCACGAAGGCCACATTAAGTGGCCTTCGGCTCGTGCGGAACTCGCGATAAACCTTATGCCCCGCCCCTCGGGACTAAGGATACATGGTTGTAGCGCGCGTGCTGCAAAATTCATTGGCTGGTGACGCGGCGTAGGCTCATATCGAAATATCTCCACCACCGGGTTAAAAAAGAAGTACCGGTTGGTGGCGGTACTTCTTTTGAAAGTTCGTATGTTGTTGTGGCCTTATTGGTTCTTAATTATAGACCGCAGGCTGCTTTGAGTTCTTCGACTCGGTCGGTGTTTTCCCAGGTGAAGTCGGCGTCTTCTCGGCCGAAGTGGCCGTAGGCTGCTGTCTTCTCGTAGATCGGGCGGCGCAGGTCCAGGTCGCGGATGATTGCGCCCGGGCGCAGGTCGAAGGTCTTCTCTACGGCCTCGACGATCTTGTCCTCGGCGACCTTGGCGGTGCCGAAGGTGTCGACCATGATCGACAGCGGCTTGGAAACGCCGATGGCGTAGGCAAGCTCCACCTCGCAGCGGTCGGCGAGACCGGCGGCGACGACGTTCTTGGCGACCCAACGTGCGGCATATGCGGCGGAGCGGTCGACCTTGGTGCAGTCCTTGCCGCTAAAGGCGCCGCCGCCGTGACGACCATAGCCGCCGTAGGTGTCGACGATGATCTTGCGGCCGGTTAGACCCGTGTCGCCCATGGGGCCGCCCACGACAAAGCGACCGGTGGGGTTCACGTAGATGTCGGCGTTGTCCCACGGCATGTTCTCGGCAGCCATGACGGGCGCGATGACATGCTCGATGAGGTCGGCCTTGATCTTGCCCATGTCCTCGATTTCGGCGGCGTGCTGCGTGGAGATGACAATGGTCGTGACCTCGACGGGCTTGCCGTCCTCGTAGCGCACGGTGACCTGGGTCTTGCCGTCGGGGCGCAGATAGGCCAGGGTGCCGTCGTGGCGAACGGCTGCCAGGCGCTCGGCCAGGCGGCTCGCCAGGTAGTGCGGCATGGGCATGAGGGTCTTGGTCTCGTTGGAGGCGTAGCCGAACATCATACCCTGGTCGCCGGCGCCGATCAGGTCGATCGGGTCGGTGGTTGCGCCGGTCTGGGTCTCGAAGGACTCGTCGACGCCCTGGGCGATATCGGGGGACTGCTCGTGGATGAGGCTCATAACGCCGCAGGTATCGCAGTCAAAACCAAACTTGGCGCGGTTGTAGCCAATACGGCGGATAACGCCACGGGCGATCTCCTGCACGTCGACGTAGGCCTGGGTGCGGATCTCGCCGGCGACGATGACGGTGCCGGTGGTCACGAGGGTCTCGCAGGCGCAGCGGACGTTCTCGACGTTGGCGGGCACGCCGTTGGGCGCAATGTAGCCCTGCTCCTGGAGCTCTATTTCTTTGGCGAGGATTGCGTCGAGGACGGCGTCGCTGATCTGGTCAGCGATCTTATCGGGATGGCCTTCGGTCACCGACTCCGACGTAAATACAAAGGACCCGTGTTGGGGTGGGATGGAACGAAGCTCTTCTGACATGATTGTCCTTTCAAAAAACGTGTCCCGGCGACCGTTACCATTCCGCCAGGCTCTCTATGCAAGGGCACATCATAGCGCGTAAATCAAACATTCACACCCTTTCCGCACCTACTCATTGGGGACAGACTTAAATGACCGGCCTTACCTAAGTGCCGACAGGTTGCCCAAAGACTGGTCATTTATGTCTGTCCCCAATGATTGCTGGTCATTTAAGTCTGTCCCCAATGAGTGGGTCGGTGCCCTTTGTGCGGAGGTTGCGTTGATGCTTTATACTGGTGCGGTTAGACATCCATCCTGCAATCGAGGAGACTTTCATGGCATCAGACGTTCGCGTCCGCTTTGCACCCTCACCGACGGGCAAGCTGCACATCGGCGGCGCCCGCACCGCTATCTATAACTGGGCTTTCGCCCGCGCAAACGGCGGCACGTTCATCCTGCGCATCGACGACACCGATCCCAGCCGCTCCACCGACGAGAACACGCAGGTCATCCTGCGCGCCATGCGTTGGCTGGGCCTGGACTGGGACGAGGGTCCCGAGGTGGGCGGCGACTTTGGCCCCTACGCCCAGACCGAGCGCCTGGACCTGTACAAACAGGCCGCACAGAAGCTCTGGGACGAGGGCAAGGCCTATCCCTGCTTCTGCACCAAGGAGCAGCTCGACGCCGACCGCAAGGCCGCGCAGGAGCGCAAGGATCCCTTCCAGGGCTATCAGCGCCGCTGCCGCGATCTTGATCCCGAGGAGGCCCGTCGCCGCATCGAGGCCGGCGAGTCCTACGTCCTGCGCATCAAGGTGCCCGAGGACCGCGGCGACGTCGTCATCCACGACGCCGTCCACGGCGAGGTGACCTTCGACGCCAAGGAGCTCGACGATTTCGTCATCTTCCGCTCCGACGGCACGCCCACGTACAACTTCGCGACCGTCGTCGACGACGCCATGATGAAGATCACCCATGTCATCCGCGGTGACGACCACCTGTCCAATACCCCGCGCCAGGTCATGGTCTACGAGGCCCTCGGCGCGCCCGTGCCCACGTTCGCCCACATCTCCATGATTTTGGGCGCCGACGGCAAGAAGCTCTCCAAGCGCCACGGTGCCACCTCGGTGGAAGAGTACCGCGACGCCGGCTACCTGTCCGACGCCTTCGTCAACTACCTGGCGCTGCTCGGATGGTCGCTCGACGGTGAGACCACGATCATCCCGCGCGACGTTCTGGCCAGCAAATTCTCGCTCGACCGTATCTCCAAGAACCCGGCGACCTTCGACCCCAAGAAGCTCGACTGGGTCAATGCTGAGTACATCAACGGCATGTCCGACGCGCAGTTTGCCGATGAGGTCATGGTCCCCGAGCTGCACGAGGCGGGCCTTATCGAGGGCAATGTCGAGTACGGCGAGGACTGGATCGACGCGCTCGCTGCCATCGTCAAGCCGCGCACCAAGATGCCGGCCGACGCCGTGACCGTCGCCGCTCCTATCTTTGCCACCGCCGAGACACTCGAGTATGACGAGAAGTCCGTCAACAAGGGCCTGGCCAAGGAGGGCATGGGTGCCATTCTGGACGCCGCCAAGGCCGCGCTCGAGGGTGTTACCGAGTGGACCGCCGCCAACATCGACGCCGCGCTTGAGCCGCTGCCCGAGCAGATGGACCTCAAGAAGCGCGTGGTGTTCCAGGCTGTGCGCGTCGCCGTCTGCGGCAACATGGTGAGCCCTCCGCTGGGCGAGACCATGGCACTCGTCGGCCGCGACGACTGCCTGGCGCGCATCGATCGCGCCCGCACGATGGCGCTGTAATCGCTGCGCAAACGTAAGTATCCGAGCCCCGTTCACCCGAGCGGGGCTCTTGTTTCTAAAGACGCATGGGATGGGAGGTACAGGGACCATGGCCGAGCAACTGTCGCTGTTTGGTTCAACGGAACTGGAGGAGACTCCGGCAGTGTCCGCACCTGCAGCTACTGCCCCGGCTCGGCCCGAGCCTGCACCTGAGCCCGTTACCGCCTACGCGAGCGTGGTCCTCGACATCCCAACGCGGGCACTATCCGAGCCGTTTGCCTACGGCATCGCCGAGCCCCTCGCTGGTGAGGCCCGGATCGGCTCTACGGTCCTAGTCTATTTTGGCAACCGTGCGACTGCCGGCTACATCGTCGACATCGCTCCTACACTTGACGACCTGCAAGGCAACGACGCCCTCGACCCCGCACGCATCAAGCCCGTCGAGGCCATCCTCAGCAAACCGCTCTTTACCGCCGAGGCTGCCCGCATCGCACGTTGGATGAGCCGCGAATACGTCGCGACGCTTTCCGAGTGCCTGCGCCTGTTCTTGCCCCCGGGCGGAAGCCCGCGCGTGGTCAAGGGTGACGACGGCACGTGTACGGTTGAGCGCCCCGCCGTTAAACCCATCCAAAACCGCTGGGTCATGCTCACGCCCGAGGGTTTCAACTACACGCCGCCCAAGACTGCGGTCCGTCAGCGTCAGCTCATCGAGGCACTCCAATGCGGCCCGGTCACGACGCGCGACCTCAACCTGCTCTACAACAGCATGTCGGCGACCATCAAGGCACTCGAAAAACGTGGCGTCGTGATGGTGGAAGAGCGCCGCGCCTGGCGTGGCTGCAGCGAGCAGACCACGCTGTCTTCTGCCAGCGGCAAGGCTCCGGTGGCACTTACCAACGGCCAGCAACAGGCGCTCGCGCAGATCGAACGCGCGCGCCTCGACGCCCACGGCGACGTGGTGCTCGTCGACGGCGTCACCGGCTCCGGCAAAACCGAGGTCTACCTTTCTGCCATCGAGCGCGTACTGGCATCCGGCCGTTCTGCCTGCGTGCTCGTGCCCGAGATTTCGCTGACGGCTCAGACCGTCGGCCGCTTCCGCTCGCGCTTTGGCGAGACGGTCGCGGTCTTCCACTCACGTCTTTCGGCCGGCGAGCGCCTGGACCAGTGGGATATGGTCGCCAGCGGTGCGGCCCGTGTGGTCGTGGGCGCCCGCTCGGCGCTCTTTTGCCCGCTCAGCGACCTGGGCCTCATCATTATCGACGAGGAGCACGAGACCAGCTACAAGCAGGGGTCCAGCCCGCGCTACCATGCGCGCGAGGTGGCCGCCGAGATGGCACGCCGCTATCGCTGTCCGCTCGTGCTGGGATCGGCCACGCCCTCTGCCGAGGCACTCGACCGCTGCCGCCGCGGCACGTATAACGGTGCCACCTGGACGCGCGTCGAGATGCCCGAGCGCCCCGGACACGCGGTTTTGCCCACGGTTCGTATTGCCGACCTGCGCCGAGAGTTCTCGCATGGCAGCCGCTCCATGTTCTCAAAACCGCTGATGGAAGGTCTGGAGCGAATCGTCGAGCGTCGCGAGAAGGCCGTGCTGCTGCACAATCGCCGCGGCTTTGCACCCTTTCTCATGTGCCGTGAGTGCGGCTGCGTCCCCACCTGCAACCACTGCTCCACGGCCCTCACGTACCACGAGCGAACACATACGCTGCAGTGCCACACCTGCGGATCTTCCTGGCGCGTGCAACCGTATCCGGCGCCCACGAGTCGCTGTCCCAAATGCGGTAGCCGCTACCTGGCAAAAATGGGCCTTGGCACGCAGCAGATTGAGGATGCGCTGCACCAGATGCTGCCCGAGGACGTCGCCATCATCCGCATGGACGCCGATTCCACGCGTGGCAAGGATGCGCACAAAAAGCTGCTCGAGCAGTTCGATGCCGCCGATTGCGCCGTGCTGCTGGGCACGCAGATGATCGCCAAAGGCCTCGACTTTCCCGAGGTTACGCTGGTGGGCGTGGTCAATGCCGACTTTGCGCTTAAGCTGCCCGATTTTAGGGCAGGGGAGCGTGCCTACAATCTGCTGGAGCAGGTCGCGGGCCGCGCCGGTCGCGGTGATCGCCCTGGCGAGGTCATTATCCAGACCTACCTGCCCGAGGACCCGGTCATCCGCGCTGTCGCCGAGCACGACCGCTCGATCTTTACCGACTACGACCTGGGCCAGCGCCGCGACGCCCTCTATCCGCCGTTCGTGCGCCTGGTAAACATCTTGGTGTGGTCGGCGAACGCGGATGACGCGCAGGATTACATCGGGCGCATTGCGAAGCTCCTCAAGCGCCGCTGGCATGCCGCCGCGCCCGACTTTTTACGGGCGGGGAGCTCCGTGCCCCAGGTGCTGGGCCCGGCTTCGTGTGTAATCGAGAGAGCCAAGGACCGTTACCGCTTCCATCTGCTTGTAAAGTCGCCGGTAGGGTACCATGTCTCTGATGATATCGACGCCTGCCTCAAAGAGGTGGGCTCCGTGCGCGGCGTGAGCGTGAGTGTTGACGTCGACGCCTATGATTTGATGTAACAACCCGAAAGGATGGCCATGGAAGCCAACGGAATCGTACTGTCGCCCGACCCTCGTCTGCGCCAGGAGTGCGCCGTCATCGAGGAGATCACCCCGGCGATCGAGGCGCTTGCCGAGAAGATGAAGAAGATGATGTTCGAGAACGGCGGTTG
>CAKUEZ010000123.1 GCA_934646965.1 uncultured Collinsella sp.
TGTTCGCTACAGGCGGTACATAAAGTTAAAGACGTCCTCGCGCTGGATGGACACGTTGACGCCCGAAAGCTCGCCGGCCTCGGCCAGCGCCTTCTGCAGCTCGGCGAAGTCGAGCTTGGACTCGGCGGTGTCGGCCAGCATGGTCATGGTGAAGATGTCCTCGATAATGGACTGCGTGATGTCGCGGATGTCGACGTTGGCCTCGCCCAGAACACGGGTGACGCCGGCGACGATGCCGGGGCGGTTCTTGCCAAGGACGGTGATGACGATACGGGAGGACGAGATCTCGGCCATGGGAAACCCTTTCGCGTGGTTGCGGCGCGCGCGGGGCGCTCCGCTACGGTACAGTGTTCATCATTGTACCTGTCTGGCGCAAAAAAGGCGCGCTCGCTGCGGCGTTACATGCCTGCAACATGAGCGTAAGGGGGAAGGCCGTACGGGGAAGAGCCGTCTGGCGCGTGTCCGGCTCGTGTTGGGTTGATTTCCGATCTCAGCCGAACACATTGAGCGGACAGGCCGTTCCCGCAGTCAGCCGAACGCCTCCGACGGCTGATTCCGAACTGGAAGCGGAGGGCATCCCCGCCCTTCGGTAGGGGATACCGCTCCGCGGCGCATGCCGCGGGCGGCGCCCCTATCGGACCACCGTGACCTCAGTTGGGATGGGCCCAGCACTGCCGCGTACTCGGTGAGCAAGAGCCAACTGTTCGTCTTCACGTCGCGTATGGCGATATTTCGGTCGTCCGGCTCGGTGATGCCGTAGCCGAACGCCTGGAGCGTCTCGATGGACTCCTGGATCCTCTGTTGGAACATGGGACCCGGATCGACCCTCGGCCCGAGGTGCCCGCGCCAAAGGCACGGCGTGGCGCGCAGCATGTTATGGATTTTGGAGATGGGCTCGATGTCGGCGTAGACGTTGAGCGTCGCCATGGCGTCCTTGTGGCCGAGGATCGATTGGAGCGCCTTGATATCGCCGCCTTGGCGGATCCACTGCGTTGCGAACGTGTGGCGAAGGCCGTGGAACGTGATCAGCTCGTCGTTGGTGCCCATGAGGCCGTTGGTCTCCGAGAACGTCTTGAACGCCCTGCGGATATAGCTTGTCGTCGCGAAGGTCGCGCCCGGCTCCGACAGGATGTAGCAGTCCCCGATCTCGACCGCCCCGGTAAGGCCGCGCAAGCGCAGCTTTCCGCAGTCGATCTCGTGGGTCTCCTTCAGGAAGGGGAGTAGGCCGACCGGGTCGATGGGGATACCCCTGGCGTCATGGGTCTTGGTGTCCTTGATGAACGAACCCATTCCCTTCGCGTACGCCACCGAGTGTCTGATCGAGATCAGGCCCGTCTCGAAATCCACATCGCACCACCGAAGGCCGCAGACCTCGCCGATTCGCATCCCCGTGTGCAGGGCGAGTACGACCGCCCTCTAATCCTCGGCGGACCAATCGAGTCCGAACTCCTTTCGGGCATCCTCTTCGCTCATGACTTCGAGAAGGTCTCCGGGTTGGCAACGAAGGGCGAGGCATAGCTGCTCGAGTGTGTTGAAGCGAATGCCGCGAATATGCCCTTTTTTAATACGGGACAGGTTCACGGGCGTGGTTCCAATCCTTTCGGCAAGTTCGTTCGAGGAAATCTTTCGCTCGGCCATGATCTTGTCGAGGCGAACAATTACGGGCATGGCGTTTCCTTACGCAATCTCGTCGGAGTCGAGGTACAGCTCTCGGGCGTACAAGAAGAGCTGGGAAAGCATGAACAGGACGATGCCGAGAACCAGAGAGGTCCAATCGAATGATGAAGCGATCTCTTGGGCGCCGACGGCCCCCTCGCCGCCAAACATCGAAACGGAGGTTTTGAGTGAGCCGGCGTAGAGGCTGGTGGCAGCTTGAACAACGAAGAGAATGCCGAGCACCTTCAAGCATGTCGCAGACCCTTTCTTGAAGGGGTCTCCGCTCTTGATCGTCCACACGAGAACGGCGCTGAGGATGGTCGTAGCGATACCGATGACGGCAGGGACCAATGTCGAGATCGCAAGGGCTGGATACGCGGGGGAGTCTGCAATTACAGGGTTGTCGAGCACTTCGATTGCTGGCTTTAAGGAGAACGCCACTTGTGCGATGGCGGTGGCGCAAAGGGTCGCAGAGGCTATCGCACATGCGATGCGGAAGGAATGAAGCCGGGGAGTGCGATTGTCGGAACTCATAATAACCTCCGAGGAATTTAAAAAACTCAGGTTACTTTTTAACAGTTTATGTTAAATTGACTTTGCCGGCAAGTAATCACAGCGTGCTGCAACCGAAACCCCTCTAGATTGGAGAGGATTATGTTCAGTACTGTTAAGTCGTGTAAGCTCTTGGTTTTCCTCGGCCTCGCTCTTTGTCTGTTGCTGTCGGGAGCCCCCCGCTTTTGCGGATACCCCGATGCCTCCTTCCCAGGAGAGCAGCCAGTGTGCCCTCGTTGAGCCCCTCGGGTATACGGACGACGTCGTCGATACCTACTGGAGCTACAGCTGTCCTCGCGGCGTAAGCGGGCACAGCATCTCGATGTTCAACATCTCTTACAAGACGATCTCCTACCGAAATGGCTATCGCCGATCCGCGCATCATAGGGAATCCCGCCTCGCTGCAATGTGCTCCTGTGGTGTTCTTGGCACAACTGATAAATGGCAATTTGTCTATAGCACCTACTAGATGCGAGGAAGGGCCGAGCATTTTGTTCGGCCCCTCTGTTCCGACTGGATGAGGTTAAGGTTGGCGATGAATATGCTCAAAATCTCGAAGGCGATCTTTAGGTCGCTTCTCTCCTCCAGGTCGCTCTGTGTTGTCGTTGTTGCGTTGATGGTTCTTTGTGCTCTGCCCGTCTTCAGGAGCGCGGCTGGCATCGACGGACGGGTCGAATACCTCGAGTCGGGAATAACCCGTGTTGAGCAGGAATTGTCAGCATCCTATGCGGATGCGCTTGTGAATGCGGGGGAGGACGGTGTCTATACCTCTTCATCAAGCATGCCCGCGCTTCTGTACCCTCTTGCCGCGGGACGTCTTATCTTGGCACCGCTCTCTCCCCTACTTCCGTTTCTGCAGATATCGGATGGAGAGTACACCTATTATGACGGATCGAAGGAGTACTTGCTATGGGTCGCAACGGCCGTTGCCGTCTCGTTCCTTGCCGCGCGTCTTAACAAACGTGAAAAGCTCATCATCCAGGCACCGATGGGCGAGCTGGGTAGACTTGTTGCATCGAGCGTATGGGCGAGTGTTTTTGCAATGCTTGCCGTCCTCGCCATCAATCTTCCAGGGATAATCGCCGCGCTTGTGAAGAATGGCCCGGGCTCGCCGTTCTATCCGATAGGCTACATTCAATATGCGACTCCGGTTATCAAACCGGCTTGGCTGGTGTTCGCGCAGACGGCCATCTTGCAATTCTTGGTGGCAGCGTTCATCTCGCTTGTCGTTCACCTTGCCGTGAAGATTGCCAATAACCCTACGCTTGGAATCGTGTTCGTATGTGCCCTGATGGGGGTGACGATGGTTCCCGGGTATTACGGAAGATCCATCGCTTTACGTGAGTTCGCCCTGTTGAATCCCCTTACGTATGCGAACACTGAGTTGACCGTCGGCGCCTATAGCCCGTACCCGACAACGCAGATAGTGAATCTGCCTGGACTTTGCTTCGAGCGTGGCGCGATTGCCCTCGTATGCGCAATCGGGATCGAGGTGCTGGCAATTAGCCTGCTTTGCGTTGCTGGAAAGAGCGGCTGCGCGTGCCCGATATCCCCGATTTGTCTTGAGAGAGGTTCCTTCACTGCATCGAGAACGGCAACTCGTTCGAGCGCTTGTGCCTCCGCCGTTGCATACGTAAGAACGATGGGGAAACTGCTCCTGCGTTCTCCTACCCTCGCCGTATGCGCGATTGCAATGTCGACGACGATGCTGGCCCCGGCTCTGGTCGAGATGTTTCCTGACGCTGATAACGTTTCCGCTGTTCGGTATAGGGATGGGGAGCTCCGTTCAATAGATCGGTATCTAGAGCAGAACGCTGCGAATATGGACGTCGAGGGCAAAGCGGCCCTGGAAGACATGCGGGATGCTCTTTCGGGTTTCGTGTACGCGCCTATGCCTGCGGAGGGGTTTCGAAGCCTTGCGACGTACGAGCGCGCTCGAGGTGAGCTGGGCGCGGCAGATGCGACTCTCCTGCAATCGATCGGAATCGAGCCGGAGACTCCTTCTCGTGCGGAGGCGCGCGCCCTTCTGCTTGAGTCGATCGCGAGCTTGCCGGACCCCAAGGTTTACGAGTTAAGTACGAAGATGCCCCCATTAATCCTCCTTTCGTATCTCCAGGCAGCGCTTCCCTCCTTATTTTTGCTGTTGCCCGTGGTTGTCACATCGCTCGCGTGCACCCACCTGCAGTGTCGTTCCCTTCTGGTTCTCCAGATCCCCGCAACAGCGCATGTGCGTTTTCTGACGGCTGTTGCGCTGGCTCTCCTGCTTGGCTTGGTGCTGCTTTTGGTGTCGATGGTTCCCGCTGTCGTTGTGTCCGTGATTAAGAACGGTGCGGGTGGATCGGAGTATCCCGTCGCTCTCATTCGGGCGGGAGCTTCGACAACGTCCATGGTGGGGGAGGCGGTGTTGTGCAGTATTCCGTTGCTGGTCATGGCATACGGCGTGATTTCCGTCGTCGCTGCGTTGACAGCAGCGATTAGCCGCAACCCCGTTGTCACCGGAATGGTTTGCGCGGTTCTCTTGGTGTTGGGTTCGTTGAGCGCTCATGTTGAAAGCGTGGGCATGGGCGTCGCGCTGCTGGCTCCATTCGCCTCGTTTGATCCCGCTTCCCAGGTGGGGACGATTGGGTTCCTTGGGCGAGGGACGAACGCGATGCCTTTTGGAGAGGTCGTCGGCGCATCGGGCGCTCTGCTGGTGGTCTTGGGCGCCGTATCTCCGTTGATGGTGCGCCTGAGTGTTCCAAAGATCGAAAGGGGATGATCTCGATGATTGACCTTCAAACGCTGACGATCTCTTATGGAAAGAAGGTGCTCGTAGATTCGGTGAACGCTGAGTTTGCCCCGGGTACGGTCTACGGTCTCGTCGCTCCGAACGGGCATGGAAAGACGACGTTGCTGCGTGCGATGGCAGGTTTGCCGGGTCCTCGCGTGGACGGGAGCATCGTTCTGGATGAGGTGCAGGGTACGGGTGCGAGAGAGGTCCGTTCTATGATCTTCTATGCACCTGGTGAGGGGACGCTGCTGTATCCCGGATTGCGTGCGGAAGATCACCTCAAGATGGTTTGCGATATGTGGCCGCATGCTCGCGATATCGAAGAGATAGTGGAACAAACGCAGATAGGCGAGTTCGCGAAGATGAGGATCCGCACTCTGAGCCAGGGCATGAAGCAGCAGCTTACCCTGGCGATTGCGTATGCGACGGGCGCGCGGTACCTTCTATTAGATGAGCCCATGAACGCGCTCGACCCCAGCAGGGTGGACTTGCATTCCGAGATTCTCAGGAAGCTGGCCGATTCTGGTACGTGCATCATCATGTCATCCCACATCTTGGATTCGGTCGATAGGCTGTGCGATGAGATTCTGTTTTTGAAGGATGGGAGGCTCATTAGAAGCATTCCGCAAGATGATGCTGCGCCGAAGTCTCCTGGATCCCATTTCGCAAAGCCTGCCGGACGCGCCGAGGGTGCGCTAAGCACGTATCGGCGACTCTACGAAAAGGGCGGGTAGAAATGCAAGTTAAAAATCTATGTGGCCAATGTGATACCGTTGAACCCGCATATCGATACCGCTCAGCCATTCGCCTCGCCCCCGTCGCACGTATCTTCATCCGGTCTGTTACTTTTAATCTAACAATTCTTTGAGGAACGTAGGTGCTTCTAAATGTACTGTCGACTTCTTCTCAAACTAATCCTAAGAGACAAGGCCGTATGGATTTGTACGCTCGTTCTCGCTGCAG
>CAKUEZ010000124.1 GCA_934646965.1 uncultured Collinsella sp.
GATTCTCCCCGCAAGCACTCTAGTATGCTAAAGTACCCAGAAGACCGGCGGAGCTATGCCGGTCTTCTGTTCTATACGAAGCACAGCATGAGGAGGCTCACCAGATGACGGCCACACCGTGGGGATTCCGGGACATATTGCCCGAGGAGGCTCAGGCGCGCGAGGAGATTGCGCTGACGGTGAAGGGCTGCTTTAGGGAGCATCATTACCTGCCGGTTGAGACGCCGCTGCTCGAGGACAAGGGTTCGCTCGAGGAGGGCGGCCGCATCGCTGACACGCCGTTCAAGCTTTTTGATGATGACGGTCGCCTGCTTGTGGTCCGTCCCGACAACACGTTGCCAATCGTGCGCCTGGTCTCGACCCGTATGCGTGCGGCCGACCTGCCCTTGCGCCTGCGCTACGAAGCGCCCGTGGTTCGCGAGTGTCAGCGCAATGCCGGCGGTTCGCGTCAGTTCACCCAGTTGGGCTTTGAGCTCATCGGCGCGGGCGATACCGCGGGCGATGTCGAGATTGTCTCGTTGGTCGCCGAGGTCGTGCGTAAGCTCGCACTGCCCGATGCGCGCATTATCGCAGGTAGCGTGCGTCCGTTTAAGGAGCTGCTCGCGGCATGCGAGGATCGCGAGCTGGCTGCCGAGGCACTGCGTTGCGTGCACGCCAACGACTTTGTGGGCCTCGATGCCCGCGTGGCGGAAAGCAACGAGCCCGAGGCCGTCAAGGCTGCCATTAGCGAGCTGCCGCGCCTGCACGGTGGCGCCGAGGTGCTCGACCGCGTCGACGCGCTGCTGGCGGCGGCCGGTATCGCCGCGCCGCTCACGCGCGAGCTGCGTGCCCTGGTTGAGGGCCTGGCTCCCGAGGATGCCCAGGTGCTGTCCTTCGACTTCTCCATCATGAACTCTTTTGATTACTATACGGGCCTGGTCTTTAAGGCCTATGCCGGTGGTCTGCCCGATCCGGTCGGCTCGGGCGGTCGCTACGACTCCATCTTTACCGGCGCGTTCGGCGAGGGCATCGAGGTGCCGGCGGCGGGCTTCGCCTTTTCGCTCGAGCGTCTGGAGGCCGCGCGCACCTCGGCCGAGGATGCCGCCTCCGATGGCGATCACGCCGTGGGCCGTGGCGCCGAGGGCCCGCTGCGCATCGCCGTTCCCAAGGGCTCGCTTAAGGCCGACACGCTCGACGTGCTCGAGGCCGCGGGGCTGGACGTCTCCGAGCTGCGCGATCCCGGTCGTCACCTGATCGTGCGCGGTCGCGACACACGCGCCGGCGAGGGCACGGTCGGCGATATCGAGTTTGTCATCGTGCGCCCCAGCGATGCGCCAGCCTTTGTGGGCTGCGGCGGTGCCGACTGTGGCATCTGCGGTTGGGACTCGCTCATCGAGGCAGACCTCAACCTGCTGCAGCTGGTCGATCTGGGCTATGGCCTGTGCACCTTTATCGAGGCGGAGCCCGCGTGGCGTGCCGGCCAGGCCGAGCGCAACTATGCCCGCCGCGGTTCTCTGCGCGTGGCCACCAAGTACCCGCGCATCGCGAGCGCCTGGTATGCCGAGCGTGGCGTAAACGCCGACATCGTTTCGCTGCACGGCAATATTGAGCTGGGTCCCATCGTCGGCATGACCGACCGCATCGTGGATATTACCGCCACGGGCGCTACCCTGCGCGACAACGACTTGGTCATTACCGGTCGCATTATGGATTGCACGGCGCGCTTCTTCGTCAACCCGGGCGCCGCGCGCTTGGATCCGCGCGTGCGTAACCTGGCCGATCGCCTGGCGGCTGCCGTGAAAGACAAGCATTTTGAGCCCGTCGCGGGCTCGGCACAATAGCGCGAGCGCGCACGGGCGCCCCCATATCCGAGCTGCGGACCGAGTGGTGCCGCTGCCCGGTCTCACGTTTTTCAAACGCAACCTCGACTGATAGGGGATACCGATATGAAGACCATCAAGCTTGCTCCCGGCGAGCGCCTCGTTACCAACCAGCTCAACCGCAAGAGCGTGCTGCCGCAAAACATCGTCGACGCCGCCCGCGATATCGTGGCCAATGTGCGCGCCAACGGCGATGCCGCGGTGCGCGATTATTGCCAGCGTTTTGACGGCGTCGAGCTGCAGAGCTTCCGCCTTCCGCAGGAGCAGATCGATGCCGCGCTCGAGGGCCTCGACCCTGCCTTTGTCGCCGCGCTCGAGAAGGCCGCGCGCCAGATTCGCGAGTTCCACCAGCGCGAGGTCGAGCAGAGCTGGTTTACCACGCGCCCGGATGGCACGATGCTCGGCGTTAAGGTGACCCCGCTCGCCGCGGCCGGCATCTATGTGCCGGGCGGTCGCGCGCAGTATCCCTCAACCGTGCTCATGAACGCCATCCCCGCCAAGGTGGCCGGCGTTAAGCGCGTGGTCATGGTGACTCCTCCGCAAAAGGACGGCCTGATCAGCCCCTATACGCTCGCGGCCGCCAAGCTCGCCGGCGTGGACGAGATCTATATGGTGGGCGGCGCCCAGGCCGTGGCCGCGCTGGCGTACGGCACCGAGACCATTCCGCGCGTCGATAAGATCACCGGCCCGGGCAATGCCTTTGTCGCCGCGGCCAAGCGGATCGTGTCGGGAGACGTGGGCATCGACATGGTCGCTGGCCCGTCCGAGGTCTGCGTGCTGGCCGACGCCACCGCCAAGCCCATGGTGGTCGCTGCCGACCTGATGGCGCAGGCCGAGCACGATCCGCTGGCTGCCTGCTATCTTGTGACTTGCGACGAGCAGTTTGCGCGCGAGGTCGAGGCGGGCATCGATATCCTGGTGGCGCAGTCGCCGCGCGCCGAGATTACGCGCGCTTCGCTCGACAACGAGGGCACGATCGTGGTGGCCGCCGACATGGCCGCCGCCATCGAGGCCGTGAACACCGTGGCGCCCGAGCACCTGGAGCTGCACTGCAAGGACGCGATGGGCCTGCTCGGCGGCATTCGCAACGCCGGCGCCATCTTTGTGGGCGCCTGGAGCTCCGAGCCGCTCGGCGATTACGTCGCCGGCCCCAACCACACGCTGCCGACCGGCGGCACGGCCATGTTCTCCAACCCGCTTTCGGTGGAGGAGTTCGTCAAGCGCTCGAGCGTTATCTGCTATACGCCCGAGGGCCTGCTCTCCGACGCTCCCGCCACGCAGCGCCTAGCCGAGGCTGAGGGCCTGTGGGCACACGCGCTTTCGGCCGCATTGCGCCGTCGCGTGTTGGAGCAAGGCGAGGACGCCGTGAGCGCCGAGTCGCTGGCCGCGGCCGACCTGACCAAGGTTGCCTGGCCGGGCGACGCCGTGGCGACCGTTGCCGAAGGCGTTGACCTGGCGGCCGCTGCGGGCAGCGCCGCTGGCGCGGCCGGCGAGGAGGCCTAAGATGGCCGAGCTTTCACCCCGCATGAAGGAGCTCGTCCAGCCTTACCTGGCTGGTATTGAGCCCTACGATCCCAACTTTACGCCCACGCGCATCAACCTTTCGGCCAACGAGAACACCTATCCCGTGCCGGCCGGCGTGCGCAAGGCGGTCAATGCGGCCCTTGCTGCCACACCGCTCAACCGCTATCCCGATCCCATGTCCAACGACCTGCGCGACGAGCTCGCCGCCTGGCATGGCGTGACGCGTGAGAACATCTGCGTGGGTAACGGCGGCGATGAGCTGCTCTATAACTACCTGCTGGCGTTTGGCGGCGCGGGGCGGACCCTGCTCAACTGCCCGCCGTGCTTTAGCGAGTACGCCTTCTTTGCGTCGCTGTGCCAGACCGAGGTGCGCGACGTGTGGCGCGACCCGGCGAGCTTTGAGCTCGACCAGGCAGCCGTGCTCGCCGCGGCGCCGGAGTGCGACCTGGCCATCGTGACCTCGCCCAACAATCCCACGGGCGACGTGGCTCCGCTCGACTTTGTCGCGGCGCTGTGCGAAGCCTGCCCCGGCATGGTGATGGTCGACGAGGCCTATGTTGAGTTTGCCGACGATTCGTTTGGCGCGGCAACTACGGCGCAGGGACTTATCGCCGAGCATCCCAACCTGGTGATTCTGCACACGCTGTCCAAGGCGTTTGGCGCCGCCGGCACGCGTCTGGGTTATGTGATCGCAGCGCCCGAGGTTATCGAGGTGTTCGCGGCGATTCGCCAGATCTACTCGGTCAACGTGCTGAGCCAGGCGGCGGCGCTTGCCTGCGTGCGTGCCCGCGATGCGTATGCGCCCGTGGTGGCGCTGGTTGCGAACGAGCGCGACCGCGAGCTGGCTTCCCTGCACGCGATGGGTGCCGCGGGCCTGCCGGTGGAGGCGTGGCCGTCCGCGGCGAACTTTGTGCTCGTACGCACGCCGCACGCCACGCGCGTGCGCGAGCGTCTGCGCGACGAGTATTCCATCCTGGTGCGCGACTTTAGCTACGCGCCGGGCCTCGCAGATTGTCTGCGCATTACCGTAGGCACGCCGCAGGAAAACGAAGAAGTGCTGGACGCGTTTGCCGCGCTGGTGAAGGAGGAGATGTAGATGGGCCGTTATGCCGAGGTGACCCGTAAGACGGGCGAGACCGACATTGTCGTCAAGCTCGACCTGGATGGATCCGGCGTGTGCGATATCTCGACCGGCGTGCCGTTTTTCGATCACATGCTCAACGCCTTTGGCCGCCATGGTCTGTTTGACCTGACGGTGCACGCGGTGGGCGACGTGGAGGTCGACGCGCATCACACCGTCGAGGACACGGGCATTGTGCTGGGCGAGGCGTTTTGCCAGGCGCTGGGCGACAAGGCGGGCATCACGCGCTTTGCCGACGCGGCGATCGCCATGGACGAGACGCTCGTGATGGCTGCCGTTGACATTTCGGGCCGTGGGCAGGCCTACTGCGAGCTGCCCGTGCCGACCGAGCGCGTGGGCACGTTCGATACCGAGCTGGCCGTCGAGTTCTTCTACGCCTTTGCGCGCGATGCCAAGCTCACACTGCACGTGCGCGAGCTGGCGGGTGGCAATTCGCACCACATTATCGAGGCCGCCTTTAAGGCCGTGGGCCGCACGATGCGCCACGCCTGCGAGCTGGACCCCCGCGTGCAGGGCATCCCCAGCACCAAGGGCTCGCTGTAACCTACCAAAAAGGGACAGGTTTATTTTGGCAGGTTTTATCTGCGGAAATGCCGTCTCATGCGGTGAGTGAACGTTTAACCGACCAAAATAAACCTGTCCCTTTTTGGCAGGTTTTGAATGAGGAAAAAGGGAGGGTCGCGTGGGCGAACCGAAGATCGTGGTGGTCGACTACCACAAGGGCAACTTGTCGAGCGTCGTGCGCGGGCTTGCGCGTGCCGGTGCCGCGGCCTGCACGTCGGACGACCCGGAGCAGATCCGCCGCGCTGACGGCCTGGTTATCCCGGGTGTGGGCGCGTTCTACGACGCGATTGCCTTTATGCGCGAGAGCGGCGAGGCGAACGCGGTGCTCGACGCCGTCGCCGCTGGAACTCCGCTGCTCGGCATCTGTCTGGGCCTTCAGCTGTTTTTTGAGCGCGGCAACGAGGGCGTGCCTACGAGCGAGGATGTGGCCGCGGGCGGCGGCGCTTCCGAGCAGGACGGCGGTCCCTGGGTCGATGGCCTGGGCATCATGCGCGGCTCGTGCGCGCGCTTGGAGTCGAGCCGTCTGAAGGTGCCGCACGTGGGCTGGGACCAGGTGCACATGACGCCCGCCGGCGCGGCCGATCCGCTGCTTGCCGGCTTTGCCGAGGGTGCCAACATGTACTTCACCCACAGCTATGCGGTGGCCGACGACGCCGATGCCGCCGACGTTTTGGCGCGCACGCACTACACGCGGAGCTTCCCGTGCATCGTGCGCCATGGCAACGTGTGGGGCTGCCAGTTCCATCCCGAGAAATC
>CAKUEZ010000125.1 GCA_934646965.1 uncultured Collinsella sp.
CGCCCCGAGCAGCAGTTTTTTTCCGCCACGGTCTTTGACGAGGTGGCGTTTGGCCCTCGCAATCTTGGACTGGACGAGGCAGAAGTCGAGCGACGCGTCGGCACATCGCTCGCCAGCGTCGGGCTTGATCTCGCCACTATCGGCGATACAAGCCCCTTCGCCCATTCTGGCGGAGAGCAGCGACGGATCGCCGTTGCCGATATGCTCGCGCTCGAGACGCCATATTTACTGCTCGACGAGCCAACCGCAGGGCTCGATCCCCACGCCCGCCAGCTGTTGCTTGAGTGTTTGGTCCAACTCGCGCGCCACGGTCGCGGCATCGTTATTGCCACGCACGATTCGCATGTGCTGAGCATCTGCGACAAGGTCTTTCGGTTGCAGGACGGCTTGCTGCTGCCGCAACGTTCGGAGGGTGTCCAGATGGCAACCGTTGGCGCGGCGGCCACGCATCCCGCGGAAATCGAACATACCCAGCCGGCGTCTAAGGCGGTCTCGTTTGGCATCTTTCGTCCGGGGTCAAGTCTCGTTCACCTGCTACACCCCGCCACCAAGCTCATATTCTGTTTGCTCTTTATGATTGCCGGTTTTATCGCCCAACAGCCCGGCGCCCTTGCCGCCGTCGCGCTCGCCGCATTCGCCTCGCTCGCCGCGAGCGGAAGCTCGATGCGCCAGGCACTTTGCGCCCTCAAGCCATTTCGCTGGCTTATGGGGTTTGTCCTGGTCTTCAACGCGCTCTTTACCGCATCGGGAGCTTTGCTGCTACAGGTGGGTCCTCTGCAGATCACCTCGGGAGGCCTGCTCTTTGGCGTGCTCTGCGTGCTGCGCTTTGCCCTCATTATGCTGGGGACATCGACACTCATGGCGACCACCTCCCCCACTGCACTCGCCGATGGCATCGCGACACTTATGAGACCCCTCGCTTGCCTGGGCCTGCGCACCGACGACGCCACCATCGCCATCCAGCTCACGCTTCGTTTTGTCCCCGTGCTTATTGAGGAATTCAATCGCATCAAGGCGGCTCAGGAAGCACGGCTGGCGCGTTTTGACAGCCCCTCGCCCCTGCAGCGTGCACGTGCTTTTGTCCCCGTCATCACGCCCTTGTTTAGCAGCGCGCTGCGGCGCTCTGACACGCTCGCGCTCGCCATGGTCAACCGCGAATACGGAGCGTACCCGACTGTCAGCAGAACCTGCCTGCGCAGCTATCGCTTTGACCGGGTAGACCTTACTGTTCTGGCGCTCGGATGCTGTATCGTTGCGATTGCGCTGTTCTAGGACTCAGCATGCCATGCCACTCGCCGGAATGCGGCATATGGTCTGTATGGCATTTGCGATAATGCCTATAGCATCGCTTTGAGAGGAGTCCTCATGAAGCCACGTAACATTGCCATCGTCTGCGGTGTCGCAGGAGTCGCCGTCGGCCTTGCCGCTGCCGCCGGTATCGTTTACCACAAGCAAATCAAGTCCGTCGCGTCGCTCAAACGCTTGACCGATTATGCGGATGGATTCGACCTGTACGCGATCGACATCGCCTACGACTATGATCTCGATCGCATCATCGCCGCCGATGTGCGCGACGATCAGGCCTATATCGATGCCGTGGTGGCTCAGGTATTGCCCGGCGTGCCGGCACATGTTCAGGCGCCGCAGTTTGCCTGCAGTGCCTTTGCCGCCGTGGATGCCGAAGGCCGCGTGCGAACCGGTCGCAACTACGACTTTAAGGACGACACCTCGGCGCTGCTGGTGCGCAACCACCCACGCGACGGCTACGCCTCTATCGGGTTTGCGGCCCTCAACAACCTGGGCGCCAACGCTCCGCTTGACTCCGTCGCCGGACGCGCCGCCGCGCTCATGGGCCCCTTTGCCCAGCTCGATGGTGTTAACGAATGTGGTGTGTCCATCGCCGTGCTCACCTTGGATTCCAAACCCTGCGACCAGGACACGCAACGTCCCGTCATCAACACCTCGCTCGCCATCCGCCTGGTGCTCGACCGCGCCGCCACCACGCAAGAAGCCGTCGATCTGCTTTCTGCCTACGACATGCATGCCATGGCCGGGCGCGATTATCACTTCTTTATCAACGACGCCGCCGGCGACGCGCGCGTGGTGGAGTGGGATCCGCACGATCCGAACCGCGCTTTTAAGGCGACTCCCGTGCGCCAGGTCACAAACTTCTACGCTTGCTATGGCGACGAGGTGCTCCCCAACCAAAAGAACGGCGAGCTGGGCCACGGTAAGGAGCGCGCCATCGCCATCGCCGATGTCCTTGACGCCCATGCCGGCGCTCAGGACGAAGCAGTTGCCTGGAAAGCCCTGCGCGCCGCAGCGCAAGAGCCCAACCCCGAGGACATTACCAGCAACACGCAGTGGTCGGTCGTCTTTGACAACACCGAGCCCGCCGCCGCCATTACACTGCGCCGTCACTGGGGCGACGTCGACGCCTTCGCGCTGTAAGGAGCTGGCACCGTCGTCCTTACGCTCGCCTGACGTTGCTTACATTTCTATACATTTGAGCTAACACGTTTTACCCCCGTATCAGTAGTGTGCGGGGGTAAACTTATGCGCATGTTATAACTTGCCCGGAAGGATTCATCATGCTTAGGATCGGTCTTCTTACCAGTGGCGGCGACTGCCAAGCGCTCAACGCCACCATGCGCGGCATCGTCAAAACGCTCATGACCAATAGTGCAGAGCCTATCGAGATCTACGGTTTCGAGGACGGCTACCAGGGCCTTATCTACAGCAGATTCCGCGTCATGACGCCTGCCGATTTTAGCGGTATCCTCACCCGCGGCGGCACTATCCTGGGTACGAGCCGCACGCCGTTCAAGCGTCTGGACATTCCCGAGGCAGACGGCGTCGAGAAGGTGCCCGCGATGGTCCACACCTATCACAAGCTGCAGCTCGACTGTCTGTTTATGCTGGGCGGCAACGGCTCCACCAAGACCGCCAACCGCCTGCGCCAGGAGGGCCTCAACGTTATCGCTCTGCCCAAGACCATCGATAACGACACCTGGGGCACCGAGATGACGTTTGGCTTTACGAGCGCCATCGACGTCGCCACCAAGTGCATCGACGACATCCACACTACCGCCTCGAGCCACGGCCGCGTGTTCGTCATCGAGATCATGGGTCACAAGGTTGGCTGGATCCCGCTGTACGCCGGCGTTGCGGGCGGCGCGGATGTCATCCTGATTCCCGAGATTCCCTACGACATGGACAACGTCATCAAGACCATCGAGCACCGCATGGAGACCGGCAGCCGCTTTACCATCGTGGCCGTCGCCGAGGGCGCTATCTCCAAGGAGGACGCGGCACTGCCTAAGAAGGAGTACAAGAAGAAGCTCGCCGAACGCACGAGCCCTTCGATCGTCTACGACATTGCCAAGGAGATCGAGGCCAAGACCGGTCGCGAGACCCGCGTCGCCATTCCCGGTCATACGCAGCGCGGCGGCCAGCCCGACGCTCAGGACCGCATCTTTGCGACCCAGTGCGGCGTCGAGGCCGCACTGGGCTGCCTGCGCGGCGAGTTCGGCTACATGATCGCCCTGCGCGACGGCAAGATGTGCCACATGCCGCTCGAGGAGGTCGCTGGCAAGCTCAAGTACGTCGACCCCCAGAGCGATCTGGTGCGCGAGGCCAAGGCGTTGGGCATCAGCTTCGGCGACGAATAGCCTCGGCTGGAACTGCTCCCATCGGGCCCTCCGAACGCCGCCCGACGATTTCGATTTGGCTCCTCCCTTGACTCCGTCAAAGGTCGCCAATCGAAATCGTCGGGCGGGGTCGGAGGGCCCTGCGTTTACATACTCGCCGGGGCTAGTCGTCTTCTTGCTGCGGGTGCCTGGTCTGAGATTGAGTTGCGGTGAAATAGTTCCTGCTTAGCCCCCAAATGACTGAATCTAGGAACTATTCCACCGCAACTTACTGAGTGGGGGCTCTTGGCTGCTACTTGCACTGACATTTGTCCTGAAATGGCTGGCCGTTAGGGGTTGCTACCGGTAGTTGCGGTAGGGTTGGGGCAGATTCTAACTAGAAATGGTGGTCGCTACCGGTTGTTCTCGACATACTCGAGCCATTCGATTCGATCATCATACGAAAGGAACTGCCATGGATCTTGCGATGGCACAGCGGCTCGTCGATCGCCGCAAGGCTGCCGGCCTCTCTCAGGAGGCACTTGCTGCCCAGTTGGGCGTAAGCCGCCAGGCTGTCAGCAAATGGGAACGCAGCGAATCCTCGCCCGATACCGATAACCTTATTGCGCTCGCCGCGCTGTATGGCGTGTCGCTGGATGAGCTGTTGTATGGGGAGGCAGTAGATGACGCTGACTGCCCTGAGGACAGCGACGCCGGAACCGATGCTTCGGATGAAACTGAGGATGCCGAGGCTTCCGCCGAGCACACTGAACGTGTCGAAAAGCCACTTGTCGATATTTCCCTCACGCGCGGCATCCACGTTATCGACCCCGGTAAAGGCGAAGAGGTTCATGTTGGTTGGAGCGGCATTCATGTGACTAACGAGCGCAAGGGTGAAGAGATCCATGTGGGGCCGGGTGGCGTGCATGTCGATACGCTTGAGGACGATGGGCACAGCGTGCATACCAATGCCGACGGCACCGTGGTTATCGACGGAGAGACGTTTTCCAGCTGGAAGGAAGCACACGACAAGCTCGACCATCATGGCAAGCACTTCCACACCAAGCTCGGTCGTGCGTGGAACAAATTCCCCTTCCCCGCGCTTGTCGCCCTCGCCTATCTGGTGCTCGGCATTGTCTACGGCACATGGGGCATGGGGCTCTTCCTCGTCTTTTTGATTCCCATCTACTACGCCATTGGCGACTTTATCGACCGACGTCGCTTGTCTAAGCTCATCGGCAGTGTTTACCCGGCGGCTGCTATTGCCTGGTTCCTCTACATGTGGCTCTGCCTGGGACAGCCCCATCCTGCTTGGGTGATCCTCATCACCATTCCCGTCGTAGGAGCACTCATGCACTGGTGCCGCAAACAATGGAAGCACCGCAAGCAAGCCTAGTCCGCCCCGTCCCGCCGGCAAGCCCCAGCCGACGCCCCTCCCCTAAGTTGCGGTGATATAGTTCCTGTTTTCGCCTTTGATGAAGCTATTCAGGAACTATTCCACCGCAACTCACGAAAGACAGGGGCAGTCGCGACACGGAAATTGGCCTTGAATCAATGGCCCGCCAAGAAAAGGGCCTATTTACTACGTTTAACTCGAAGAGGTCAACCATGACCGCATTTTTCGAAAATCGACAAGCTTTCTACCTGCGGTTTTATTTTTCGTTTTCCCGGCATGGTCAAGGGTGTTCAACTAAACGTAGTAGATAGGCCCTTTTTGTGGCACACGACCCATTCAAGGTCAGTCTCGAAGGCTGAAGAGAGCCCTTCATCCACGCGCGCAAGCGAAAACCAAATAAAATGAAAGGCAAATGGAAAAGTCCGTTTGACGAGCGGAGGAAATATGCGCGACGTAGCCGAAAGCGACTGGAAGCTATTTAAGAAAATGCTTCCTCAATGGCAGGAACGCTATATGGAAAAGCTCATCAATCAGTACATCGAGATACTGAACGGCGACGGCGAAGCCTCTGATAGGTTTTG
>CAKUEZ010000126.1 GCA_934646965.1 uncultured Collinsella sp.
AAAAGAACGGCTTGCCCTCGCACAAAAAACCATCCTGACGACCGTTGACGGTCAGCTTTCCCAAACTCATCTGCATGTCCTTTCGCTCGATAAAGGAATTGCGAACCGGCAGAAGCTTTCGCGGAAACCCCTGGTGCAAAAGCCCCTGTCGCTTGGCAAGCCCTTATGGGCGGGCATCTCCCGTCCCAATCAGTCTACCTTGCAAAAAGGACCCCGCCGGGCTTGCGCCTGACGGGGCCCTGTCGTGTAGGTAAGGTCGTATGCGACCGAGGGTTTGGCCTTAGGCCTCCATCTCGGCAAGCTCCTCCTTGGAGAAGCCGGTCAGGAAGACCACGATGGCGGCGATGACAAAGGAGATCGCCATGCCGACGATAGCCCAGACGGTGTTCATCTGGCCACCCTGCAGGTAGTTGGTGAAGACCAGGAAGTTGGAGGCACCGCCGGCGAGGTAATAGGTAACACCCATGAGACCGGAGAACACGGCGCCGATGGCACCACCGATGAACATGCCGAGCATGGTGCGACGGAAGCGCATGAGGATACCGAAGAGTGCGGGCTCGGTGACGCCGCCGGCGATGGCGGAGATGACGTAGCCCAGAGCGAGACCCTTCTCGTCGGGGTTCTTCATCTTGAGGAAGGCACCGAAGGCGCAGCCCCAGACAGCGGCCATAGCGCAGTTGGTGGAAACGAAGACGAAGGGATCGTAGCCGGCGGCGATGATCTGAACCTGAGCGAGCAGGATGACGGGCATGTGCATGCCGCAGACCACGAAGAGCTGCCAGAAGGCGCCGAGGACGGCCATAACAACCAAGACACCGATGCCACCCATGTCAGCCAGGCCAAAGAGGGCGTTGGCGATGACGTTGCCGATCTCGTTACCGATCGGGGCAAGGACGATGAAGGCGATGGGGATAGTGACGATCATGGTGCAGAACGGCGTAAAGACCGTGGACAGCACGTCGGGCATGACCTTCTTAAAGAACTTCTCGATGAAGTAGAGGACGGGCACCGAAAGGATGATCGGCAGGACGGACTGCTGATAGTTGGCAGCGGCGATCTGGATGCCGTAGACGGAGATGATTCCGCCGCCATCCTGGGTCGCGACGCTCACGACGGACGGGGCCATGAGGGCGCCACCGAGGAGCATGCCCAGAACCGGGGAGGCGCCGAGCTTTTTAGCGGCGGCATAGCCCAGGTAGATGGGGATAAACGTGAACGTTGCCTCGTACAGGGTGGTGTAGAGGAACGTGTAGGTCGGATCGGTGTCGGAAAGGACGCCGAGCATGGTGGGGCCGAGGACCGCAGCGATGGTGCGGAACAGACCGCCGGCCATGAGCAGCGGGATCAGCTGGGTCATGGAGCCCGACAGATAGTCGAGGATGATGTTGGGCAGGTTCTTGAGCTCGAACTTCTCCTTGGGAGCGTCGAGGTTCTCGTCGACCGCGGCACCCTGCTTGACGCCGGAGATGGCGACGAACTCGGCAAGCACCTTGGGCACGTTCTGGCCGATGATGACCTGGAGCTGGCTGCCGGCGAACTGACAACCCAGAACACCCTTGACCTTCTTGATCTTCTCCACGTCGGCCTTGTTGTTATCCTTGAGCGTCAGACGCAGGCGCGTCATGCAGTTGGTGGCGACGGTGACGTTTTCCGCGCCGCCCACGAGCTCGAGGACATCGGTGGCAATCTGCTTGTTATCTACTGCCATGGGACCCCTCCCCATATCTTCGTGTGCCTACTCGTTTGGACGTAGGCACGCCTTTGGCTCGGCGACTATAACCCCTTACGGCTGCCGAACCCTTGGATACGCTGTCGTAAACAATGTGTTTACTGAACGTTTACAGGCTTTAGTTTACACGGAACGTCTAATTTGTGGCAATTTTGCCGTCTGTAGTCCGGTGAACGGTAGGAAATCGGGGGTGAACGTACTTGAGTGGCAGGGGATTGTCTATTTGGCACATTAACACTATATGCCTATCTACGTGGGCTTTTAGTTTGATAAACACCTCTATACTTTGTTGAGCAATCAACGAAAGCCCTGCTAAAAGGTGATAAACGGTTGTTTACTAGTTTGTTGAGTGTTCATTCCGACCGTTTACCGAGTTCATCTGCCTGTTCTCTATTTTTGCATTACACTAAACATGTTTAGATTGTATTGCCGCAAATGTTTACCGCCTGCGGCGCAAGGGAGGCAGCTCATGGAACTCAAATCGTGCACCTATGCAACCGTCACCACCTTGGGCGACTTTGGCCCCTGGATCAGCAAGGTCGTACTCGACCTGCCGTGCACCGTGCGCGCCAACGACATTGACGCGCACTCCTTCCATATATATGTAGAGCGCCACGAGCGCACGGGCGAGGTCCTGATGCGCAAGGAGCGCGGCGCCGACCATGCTGCGCCTTCTGTGGGCTATGTCGACGTTCTCGCCGCTTATCCGTGCGACGAGTGTGGTCACAAGCTCGCCGCGGGTACCCATGTGGCACTCGAGGTCGCCGAGCAACGTCTGACTAAGAAGATCGAGGGCGGCGTGATGGGCTCGCGCGTGCTCGACAACCAGCTGCGCATCACGCAGCTTGTGGCCCTTCCCGGCAACGATGGTGACGACCCCACCAGCGGCCTGGTCTTCGACACCTGCCGCGGCGACATCTGCCCCGCGCTCAAGGGCTGGAGCAACGCCACGCAAAAGACCCCCGTCAATGGCATCGCGCTCGAGTACGGCTTCTATGAGCCCAGCTTTAAGGCCGAGGACTCTGCCTGCTTCAATCCCTTTGCGCCCGAGGCCACGGTCGTGCCCCAAAAGGCCCCGCTCGTGGTGTACCTGCACGGCGCCGGCGAGGGCAAGGGCGCAACGCAGGGCGAGGGCGCAACGCGCGCCTATATCGGCAACCGCGTGACGGCCATCAGCCAGGCGCAGATCCAGCGCTACTTTGGCGGCTTTGCCTGGGTGCTCGTGCCGCAGTCGCCCACATTTTGGATGGACAACGGCGTCGAGCAGCTCGGCCACTCCAATCAGAGTATCTACTCCCCCGTCATTAAGGCGCTCATCGACGAGTTTGTTGCCGAGCATGCCGACCGCATCGACACCGACCGCATCGTGGTCGCCGGCCTTTCCAACGGCGGCTTTATGACCCTGCGCCTGTGCGCCGACTACCCCGATTTCTTCGCCGCGGGCCTTCCCTGCTGCGCACCGTGGTACAACGCCACGGACGAGGACGTCGCCGCCCTTGCCAAGACGCCACTGTGGTTTACGCACTCCAAGGGCGATGAGCTCGTGATTCCGCAGGAAACCGCACTGCCGCTCACAGCGCGCCTGCGCGATGCCGGCGCCAACGTGCACCTCACGTATTTTGACCATGTCGAGGATCTGACCGGGCGCTACCACGAGGCCGACGGCTCGCCCAAGAAGACGTTCAACCATGGCGTGTGGATCCACCAATTCAACGACATGTGTTATCAAGACTTCGACGGGGGCAACGTACTCATCGACGGCGAGCCGGTGGGCTGCTGGGAGTGGTCGGCCAGGGTCGACCGGTAAACCATCCCATCGCGGGGGCCGGGGTTTAGTTTTGCAAACGTCCTCGGGCATGAGTCCCGCTTATCCTGCTCCTTCGGAGCAACGGATAAGCGGGACCCGCGCTGCGGAATGTTTACAAAACTAAAGGTCAGGGCCCCTAGGTTAACGTTGTTCGAAACGCTGGGCGAGCGCTTCCGGCGGGCCGCCGGGTTGACGGCGATGGGGGCGTGGGGTCCCGTCTTGCCTTGCGCGTAACTGGCTGAAATGATTTTGGTTGGAGCTTTCTTATGTCCCAAGAGTTGACTCGGGTGATTGTTACTACTGATATGGAAGTCGATGATATGAACTCGCTCATTCATTTGGCTCTGTATCTTAACTTGCTTGATGTGCAGGCTGTGGTGTATACGGCTTCGCAGTATCACTTTCTTGGGGATAGGGTTCATACGCTCGGCGAGGTGAATCCGCATTGGCGGACCAAGGGGCGTCGATCCTATGAATGGGAAGTTGTGCCCCATGAGCCGGATCCGCTGGCTGGGGAGCTTCGCTCGTATCGGCCGTTTCCCGAGCATTGGATTGAGAGCCTTTGGAGCAATGAGTATGCCCAGGCTTGGCCTCAGCTGCAGGCTAATGCGGATGCTGCCGGTGAGCCGGCGTTCCCTTCTCCTGCTCAGATGATTGAGCGTACGTTTGTGGGCAATGTTGCCTTTGAGGGCGACGTGCGTGAGGAGACTGATGGCTCGCGTGTGATTGCTCAAGCGATTTTGGATGATGATCCGCGCGCGCTTTGGCTGCTCAGT
Organism: uncultured Collinsella sp.; assembly: GCA_934646965.1. Classification (GTDB taxonomy): domain Bacteria; phylum Actinomycetota; class Coriobacteriia; order Coriobacteriales; family Coriobacteriaceae; genus Collinsella. The sequence continues at coordinate 4,313 of CAKUEZ010000126.1, forward strand.
TGGGGCGGCATGAATACCATCGTTCGCGCCCTGATGAGTATTGCTGAGCGATATCGCGATACGCCTGAGTGGCCTTCTGTGCAGCAGCGTGTCTATCAGAAGGTGCGTGTGATGGGCGTTGCCGATGGCGTGGGGCAGGACAATTCTTGGCTCGACCATGGACGCGAGCTTTTTCCCGAGCTCATCTTTTGGTGCGTGCCCTATATGTACGGCGGCTACGTTGATGCCAAGATGGCTCAGCCCGATACGCTGCCGTTGTTCCAGGCGCCCTGGCCTGCACAGAACCTCACCCAAGGCAACGGCCCCCTTATGGCGCGCTATATGCTCTATGGCGATGGCAAGATTTACGAAAACGAGCCCGAGCGCTTTCAGTTTGGCAAGCATGCCCGTCTGGATTGGGGCTTAGAGGGCATGCCGGCCCTGCAGTTTGAGCGCGGCGATTTTATGGCCGAGGGCGACTCGATGACCTATATTCCGCTACTGCCGTTTGGCTTGCGCGGGGCTGACAACCGTGGCTTTGACACGTTGCTCGGCCGTATGTTCCTCGACGGGTATCCCGATTCGGACGCACCTGCCGGCTTTGCGGCCATAGGCACGCCCGTCGATGGCAATCCTAATCCCTATCTGCGCGCCTACCAGGAAGACTTCGCCGCCCGCGCGCAGTGGTGCGCCCACGAGCCCGAGGCCTGCTCGCATCCGGCGTTTGTTGCCGAGGTCACGGGCGACATGAGTGCCGCAGCCGGTGAGCGCATTGACCTTGCGGCGACCATCGTCGACCCCGATGACAGGGGCTTCGACGCGCACTGGGATGTCGCCGTGGAGCCGTCGCGCTATGCAGGCGGTCAAGATCTGTCGCTCTGGCAGGAATGCGCGACGGACGTCATGTTCACTGTGCCCACCGACGCGCAGCCCGGCGACCGCTTCGTGCTCACCCTCAGCGTGCAGACGCGCGCCGAGCGCCCCTGCACCCGCTACGCCCAGGTCGCCATCACCGTCGCGTAGCAAGCGGCAGCACCCACATTCAACAAAGACTGTCCCCAGGTGCCGGCAGCACTCATTGGGGACGTACTTAAATGAGTGGGCACTCGTTTAAGTACGTCCCCAATGAGTAGTTTAAGTACGTCCCCAATGAGTAGGTGAAAAATGGGCCATGTGTCCCAGTTGTGGAGACTCGTTGAGCCGTCTGGGTATCGTGAAAGATCGCCTGCTCCCCCATCATCAAAAGTGACACACGCTACCTGTTGATGGGAGGCAACCATGGGCTTCTTTGACAAGATGTTCGA
>CAKUEZ010000127.1 GCA_934646965.1 uncultured Collinsella sp.
GTCCGATTCCGATACCGTATCAAGGGCTATCGCAAGCGCCAGGCCGCTTGGCTCAACGCTCTGCGGGCCGGAATCGGCCTTGCGCCGGTCTAAACGGTGAATCACCCGCGCGCCGTCAAACCCGACCGGACAGTTAGTTCAGATTTGTATAATAGGACACCTCATATCATGGCGTTTGGCTGTCATCTCAGCGCCGATTGCGTCATCCTGAAGGCCCAAGGTACTCCATATAGCGCAAAACGCGCCTTTCAAAGTCCTGAGACAGTTCCATAACCCTGATTTTGGTGGTCACATGTCTCTTGATTTGTACAAATCTGAACTAACTGTCCAACCAGCCTCCTGACAACCGCCCAAACGCCCCCAAACAACCTCAATTGCCCTCCATTTGACAGCGGCAACGGGGTCGCTCACCATAGCAGGCGACAAATCGACGAAAGGAAAGACATGGCAGCTGCACAGCCGCTTAAGATTCGCATGGTTGCCGGACTTGGCAACCCTGGCGAGGAGTATGCCGAGACCCGCCATAACGCCGGCTTTAAGGCGATCGACGAGCTGGCCCGCCAGGCCGGCGTCACGTACTGGAAAAACCAGGCCGGAGCCGAGGTCGCTCTCATCAACATCAACGACCCCGAGGAAGAGGGCGGCAAGCGCCAGATTGTACTGGTCAAGCCGCAGTCGTACATGAATACTTCGGGCGGCCCTATCTCCAAGCTCTGCCGCGAGTACAAGATCAAGGCCGAGGAGCTGCTCGTGATCCACGACGAGCTCGATATTCCCGCCGGCGATGTGCGCGTCAAGGTTGGCGGCGGCCATGCCGGCCACAACGGCCTGCGTTCCATCATCGACAAGATGGGCAGTCGCGACTTTAGCCGTATCCGCACCGGCATCGGCAATCCTCCCGGCAAGATGGCCGTCGCCGACTACGTGCTCAAGCAGCTGCGCGCCCGCGAGGCCGAGGATTTCCAGGACACCTGCACCCGCGCCGCCGACGCCGCCGGCCTGGCGATCGTGCACGGCGTGGTCTATGCCCGCGACCACGTCAACGGCGCCGCCTCCGCCAACGGCAAGCACTAAAACCAACCGTTTAGGGACAGGTTTATTTTGGCAGGTTTTATCTGCGGAAACGCCCCGGTGGCCGCATCGCGATAAATTACGTGCCACCATACATATGCAGCGCCCTAGAGGGGGCCGGTCTCATCGCAACGCGAGACCGGCCCCCTTTGCCGTTTTGCCTGATAAAACCGACCAAAATAAACCTGTCCCTTTTTGGTTGGTCAGACGGGATAAACCGTTTTCCCACCTGCCGAAGAAACACGTAAACGGCATGGCCATGAGGGTATAATTTGCACCGTATGTCTGCACAACGCCTGTGCGCGTACGGTTTTATTCGGGCTGCCGTCCATTTCCGTGGAGGCACGGTTCGGTAGCCCTTACAAGAGAGGGGTTCTATGTATAAGATCCTGGAGAAGACGCAGTTCTCTGAGAAGGTGTTCAAGTTCCGCATCGAGGCGCCTGCAATCGCCAAACATGCGCACGCTGGACAGTTCCTCATGGTTCGCGCCAACGAGACGGGCGAGCGCGTCCCGTTTACCCTGGCCGGCTGGAACGGTGACGAGGGCTGGGTCGAGTTCATCTTCATGGTGATCGGCAAGACCACCGAGATGCTGTCCACCTACGAGGCCGGAGAGTCGCTGCGCGACGTCGTGGGCCCGCTGGGCGTTCCCACCGAGATGGCCGAGGGCCCCTGCGCCGTCATTGGCGGCGGCGTCGGCCTGGCAATTGCCTTCCCGGTCGCCAAGCACCTGGTCGAGACCGGCCACGAGGTGCACGCCATCATGGGTGCCCGCACCAAGGACCTCCTGCTCATGGAGGACCAGTTCCGCGAGCTCCTCGACGAGGACCACATCCACATCACCACCGATGACGGTTCCTACGGCGAGCAGGGCGTTGTCACCGCTCCGCTGGAGCGCCTGCTGCAGGACAAGGCCGTGAGCCAGGTCTTCTGCGTCGGCCCCGTTCCGATGATGAAGTTCTCGACCCTCACCGCCCAGAAGTACGACACCCCCATCACCGCGTCGCTCAACCCCATCATGGTTGACGGCACCGGCATGTGCGGCTGCTGCCGCGTCGAGGTGGGCGGCGTGACCAAGTTCGCTTGCGTCGACGGCCCCGACTTCGATGCCACCCTGGTCGACTGGGATGACCTTCGTGCCCGCCAGGCCGCTTACCGTTCCGAAGAGGGCGAGTCCCTCAAGGCCTATGAGGAAAAGAGCTGCGCATGCCACTAGTTAACGGTCGTTTCGTTGCCGATATGAAGTCGCCCCGCACCCCGGATAACGAGGAGCCGGCTGCCGAGCGCGCCTGCGACTTCCGCCCCGTCGACAAGGGCTTCACCGAGGAGATGGCGCTGGCCGAGGCCGAGCGCTGCCTCAACTGCAAGAAGCCGTTCTGTGTTGAGGGCTGCCCCGTCAACATCAACATCCCCCGCTTTATCGAGCAGATCCGCGAGAAGGACTTTGGCGGCGCTCTCGATACCATTCGCGAGGACTCCATGCTTCCCGCCATCTGCGGCCGCGTCTGCCCGCAGGAGAACCAGTGCGAGGGCAAGTGCATCCGCGGCAAGAAGTCCGAGCCCGTGGCCATCGGCCAGCTCGAGCGCTTCCTGGGTGACCGCCCCGAGCTCGCCTCCACGCCCAAGATGGCCCCCAAGAACGGCAAGAAGGTCGCCGTCGTCGGTTCCGGCCCGTCCGGCATCACCTGCGCCGGCGAGCTCGCCCGTAACGGCTTTGACGTCACCGTCTTTGAGGCATTCTTCACCGGCGGCGGCGTGCTGGTCTACGGCATCCCCGAGTTCCGTCTGCCCAAGGCAGTCGTCAAGCGCGAGATTGACGGCCTGGAGGACATGGGCGTCAAGTTTGAGTACAACTCCGTCGTGGGCAACATGGCCACGGCCGAGGAGCTGTTCGAGCAGGGCTTCGACGCCATCTACGTGGCGACCGGCGCCGGCCTGCCCAAGTTCCTCAACGTCCCCGGCGAGAACCTGCCCAACGTCTTCTTCGCGAACGAGTACCTCACCCGCGTGAACCTGATGAAGGCCAACAAGTTCCCCGAGTACGACACCCCCACCAAGCACGGCAAGAACGTCGTCGTCTTTGGTGGCGGCAACGTGGCTATGGACGCCGTCCGTACCGCCAAGCGCCTGGGCGCCGAGCACGCCATCATCGCCTACCGCCGTACCGAGGACGAGATGCCCTGCCGTCGCGCCGAGCTGCACCACGCTAAGGCCGAGGGCGTCGAGGTTCTGCCGCTCGTCTCCCCGCTCGAGTTTGTCGCTGGCGAGGACGGCTCCGTGTGCGCCGTCAAGGTCCAGAAGATGGAGCTCGGCGAGCCCGACGAGTCCGGCCGCCGTCGTCCGGTTGCCATCGAGGGCGCCATCGAGGAGATTCCTTGCGATGTCGCGATCTCCGCTATCGGCACCAACGCCAACCCCTTCGCAAAGAAGATCGGCGGCAAGATGGAGCTCAACAAGTGGGGCTACATCGTCGCCGACGAGGAGACCGGCCAGACCACCGATCCCCGCATCTGGGCCGGCGGCGACATCGTCACCGGTGCCGCTACGGTCATTCTGGCGATGGGCGCCGGCAAGAAGGCCGCCGCTTCCATCACCAAGAGCCTGCTGGGCGAGTAATCACCCGCAGCACTAGCCATCAAACGGCAAAGTCCCCGTCGAGCACACGCCCGGCGGGGACTTTTTCTATGCCGCCCGCCCACCACCACAAAGGGGACAGGCACCTTTGTGGTGGTTTTGGACTTGGCCGGCGGTTTGTCTCGATCTGTAACAGGTAGGTCCCGTTGAGCCCCGTAGATGTTACAGATCGAGACATTGTGCGGGCGTCCGCCCGTTCATCTCAATCTGTAACAGTTAGAGGTCAAATTCCTCGCTTGGTGTTACAGATCGAGACATTAAGTTGGCAGTCAGACGGTTCATCTCAATCTGTAACATCTGGAGCTGTTTTGAGCAGCTACGTGTTACAGATTGAGATTTTGCTGAAGCCGAGGCCAAGGGCGGTCACCAAACCCTAGCGCTTGCGGCGCTTGGTCGCGGCGACACCGGCAGCGGCAACGGTTGCGCCGGCGACGCCCAGGGCGGCGACCGTCATCGTGGTGGTATCCCCCGTGGCAACCAGGGCAGCGTCGGACTTCTTTGCCGGTGCGGTCTTCTCAACCGTCTTGGTCGTGACGGTCGTTTTGGTCGGCGTCGCAGCGGGCTTGGTCTCGGGCTTGGTCTCAGGTTTCGTCTCGGGCTTCACCTCAGGCTGCGGCGACGGCTTAGAATCCGGCGTGGGCTGCGGATCGGGAGTCGGCGTAGCCTCGGGCGTAAACGTCAAGTCGGTGCTCAGCCACAGCGTGAGGAACCAGCCATTCTCGGGATCAATCACACTTGCCTCGCCCGCCTGGTAGTCGCACTCCACGCCGTTGACCATCAGCTTGGTGTCGGGCGTAAAGTAGAAACCGCGCGCCGGCTTAAAGTACAGACCGTAACGATAGGTCACGCCAGGCTTAAACGCGTCGATGTGGTTGGTGATGTGCTGATCCCAAAACTCGACGGAATTCACCTCGCTGCCGTCGCTGCCCGTCCAGAATTCACACTGAAGGACGGAGTCCGAGCCAGCCGGAGTGCCCGCCGTAAAGACCGGCTTGTCGCCCGCCTTAAAGGTAGTCGTAGCGCCGTTGATCTCGATAAGGTCGATGGCATGCAACTCGCCAATCGGCTGCTCGCACAGCATGTTCGCCGCATTGGGAACAAATACGCCTTCGACCGTCTTGACGGTATTGCTCACCCATTGGCCGTTAACGTTCACGTTGTAATCCTCGGCGAGGGTGTTGTCGCCCTTGAGCCTCAGCTCGACGGAGTACATGTAGAACTTGCCCTCTTCGAAGTGGCCAATTTTCCTCATGCCCGGTGCGTACTTACCGGGGTCGGAATACCAGAAGGCAACGGGGGTGAGCTCTCTGGGGTCGCTGCCGTCCATCTCCTCCCAGCACTCATACGCAATCTCATACTTATCGGCGTCGGCGGCAGGAATCGTCGCGGTCGTACGCGGCGCCTCACCGGGTGCATAGTCGGTTTTCACGTCGTTGACGTTCAGGTTCTCGAGGGCTTGGCTTTCTGACGCTGCGAGCGTTATGGCACTGTCGATGTTGTAGCGAATATAGTAGTCATCCCTGGTTTCGTTGATGACGACCGAACCGCCCGGCCTGTAGGCGTTGAAGATATCATCGGGGTCGCCCACGATGATGCGGTCGCCCTCATAGTCGGTTCCGGTATACGTCAGTGCCGCGCCAATATAAAGAGCCTCATTGCGTGTGAGTCGATACGAGCCGCCTGCCGCGCCACCCGTAAAGGTCAGCGTCAGCCTCATGTGATCGTCAACAGGCTCAAAGCGAGCCGTCACATCGGACATAGATGCGTCCTGGACTTCAGCCAGGGTGCCCGAAGCAGCATCGGCCCGGTAGTACTTGGTTTCGACAAGTTCGCAGAGCGGCTTATCCGGCATACCGCCCTCGACATCGGG